>JAUXDR010000050.1 GCA_030618205.1 Deltaproteobacteria bacterium
CTGCCCTGGATCGCCAGGTAACTCCAGTCATCATAATCAGGAAAATCCTGTCTGATCAGAGACCTTCCCCGGTCCTGGACAGCCCATACCCCGTGGCAAACAGCACAGGCAACGAGGCCCGCGTCTTCCGGCCTGTGACCAATGCGTTTCTGGTCCATGGGCGGTCCTGAATGAGATCCTGTTTTATCTTCCAGGTGGCAGCCCGTACAAGTTACATCCGGCTTCTCGCCCCAGCACGGCCCTGAATGATGGCAGTCCGTACATCCCATACCTGCCGTCCTGTGTACATCAGGGGTCATATCATGCCACTCCACGCCATAGGGCCTTTGAATGTGCTCACCCTCAACCAGGGGTACACGAAAATCATCTTCATAGTCCATCTCGAATCGTCCGTAGTAGTCCCAACCAACGAAATTTCCATAGTGGCAGGAAAGGCACCGAATATCCGGGACTTTCCCACGGAATCTGTGATCCCAAGGTCCTTCGGCCTTGATACTCAGATGACATGCAGCACAGCCGGTCCCGCGAGTAGTGCCAATGTAATCGTCGCCAGGGTAATAAACGTGGCAGCGAAAGCACCTCCTCCTGAGCATATCCGAAACAAGTCCCTTTTCTGTACAAGGAGACTCTTCTATGGGCAATTCCAGCAGAGTCGGCACCTGCTCACCAGGAAAAAAACCAGACCAAACCGCCCCTATCATACCTGACAGGGTAAAATGACTGGAAGAGCCGGCTGCAGTCACCTCCTGGACGTGACATCTTCCACAGGCGCCGGCCATGCGGGTCGGGTGGGATGGCATGGGAATCAAGCCATTGTGGGCCTGGGCGCGGGTATAACCTTCAAGCCTCCCGTGATGACAGGCATTGCAGCCAATATCATGGGCAGGGTCCAACTCCACGCTGTGACATCGTCTGCAGCCTGATTTACCAAGAGATGAATCCATAAAGGGGGGCTGGCATGCGGAGAGCAGACACACTACAAATATGTTAATATATAGACGAATCATTTAATTTTAGCTCACTTCAAACTATATTTTTAGTTCTAATGCGTTTGATGTTACACTTTTTTATGCGACACACCAAATATTAAAATATCCTGAATCGCCCGGTAGTCCGGCGGGAAAGCCATGCCTTCACACAAGCATAATTTCAAAGCTGCTCTAGCCTATCTGGATAAGTTCCAGTTCCATGGTTTTCGCCTGGGCCTTGAGCGAATAAGCGCTATTTTGAATGCTTTTGGCAATCCTGAAAAAAACTATCCGTGTCTCCATGTGGCGGGGACAAACGGAAAAGGCTCTGTAAGCGCTATTATTGCAAGTATTTTACATGCGGCCGGATACAGGACAGGTCTCTACACGTCACCCCACCTATCATCCCTCAGAGAGAGATTCAGGATAGGGAATACCATGATTTCCGAGGAGGAGCTGAAAGAGCAGATCTGGAGGATCAGAGATTTCCTGGAAAGGGGCTATGAATTAAGCTACTTCGAGTTCACCACTGCAATAGCAATGGTCTGGTTTGCAGAGCAGGAAATTGACCTGGCAATTTTTGAGACCGGTCTCGGAGGCAGGTTGGACGCCACTAACATAGTCACTCCCCTAGTCTCTGTTATTACAAATATTTCCCTGGAACATCAGGCCTTTCTGGGTAGCAGTATTCCTGAAATAGCCAGGGAAAAGGCGGGCATTATCAAGAAGGGTGTACCAGTGATCACCGGGGTCAGGGAACAGCCTGCTCTCTCTGTTATATTGGATAGATGTCTTGAGCTGAATGCCCCTGTTTGGGAGATTGGCCGTGACTTTGATGTAGAAGAGCATGGGAATTCGGGAATTGACTATAAAGGGGAATTTCTTAAAATCAACGGATTGGATCTGGCCCTGAAGGGCAGGCATCAGGCCACAAACGCCGGCCTTGCCATAGCGGCCTGTGAGAGGTTGATAAAGCAAGGATTCAGGGTCACTGATACCGCAGTCAGAAATGGATGCAGAGACGTCTATTGGCCGGGTCGCGGGGAGCTGCTGAAGGGGAGCTGCAGGGTGTTGCTTGATGGGGCCCATAACTTAGGTGGTTTACGGTCACTCAAAGACCTTCTTGCCCGGTTAAACACGACCCCGGGAGACAAGGACAGGAACTTCCATACTCTCCTTTGGGCCTGTTCTGATGAGAGCGGAGACAAGGACTTTGTAGCCATGCTCAGGCAGATAGCGTCTCTGTTCGGACAAATCATCATCACAGAGCCCCCTGGCCCCAGGGTGCCGGTCACATTAGAAAGGTGGAGAAGGAGTAACATCCCGAAAGATATGACTCTGGAACAAAACTGGCAGAAGGCCCTGAATAAGGCACTTTCAAACTGCGGCAAGGAGGATCTGCTCTGCGTGGCAGGCTCGCTTTACCTTGTGGGAGCGGTGAGAGAGGAATTGATGGAGAGAGAATTTGTTTGCATATAATGCAGCCCCAGCCAGGTCTGGCGCTTAACTCCCTCCATGTTGGTGCAGGCCCGTCTCAAGGCATACCTCTGGCCGATCAGGTACACTTTTTCTTCAGCCCTGGTTATAGCTGTATAGAACCATTTGTTGTTGAGCATTATAAAGTGTGAATTAGTAAGGGGAATGACCACAATACGATACTGGCTTCCCTGCGCCTTGTGGACTGTGAGGGCATAGGCCAGCTCGATTATATCCCCGAGATGGTCAAAATAATATGCCACGACTATCCTTTCCGGATAGACAACATAAAACTGCTCAGTCTCAGGATCAATCTTTGAGATAAGGCCAACGTGCCCATTAAAGACCCGCCTGAACTCTTCAGACTCGAACTTTTTCCCCTGTTTTATGAACTTGGCCCAGGTCATTACCTGCATGTCCCTGTTCTGGAGATGAACCACCTTGTCACCTTCCCTTATTGTTATGCCTGCCCTTGTCACACCGCCGCTTCCATGATTAAGGATGTCCTGAAGGTTTGTATTTAATATCTCTGTACCCAATTGACCTATTCTCATCGGGGTGAGCACCTGAAAATCCCATACGGGGTGGTTGAGGCGTCCCTTATATTCCCTGGCAAGCCCAAGAACACGATCAAGGATGGCCTGATTATTTTCTTCTCTCAGGAGTTTTAGTTCTTTTTCTGTCCGGTCTTTCTTCAGTACGTATATATTATGACGTTCTATCTTCTCAAAGGCAAAATCTCGCCACCCTGACGCCTCAATTTCCCTAGGGATCTTCCCCTGACGGATTTCGTTGGCAAAAAGGGTAAGCACGCTCCCTTCACTCTGACGGTATATCCGGGTAAGGTGCACTGCAGGTATCAGCCCTGCGGCCAGCATGTCTCCAAAGACGTTCCCTGCTCCTATCGGTGGGAGCTGTGCCGGGTCTCCCACAATCAACAAAAGGGTGCCGGGCTTCAAGGCTTTGGCAAGGCGATAGAAAAGGGGCAGGCTCACCATGGATGCCTCATCCAGAACAACCACCCTGTGGGGTAACGGATTTTCCGGCCCGTGCTCGAATCTCCCTTCGCCTTTGTACTTGAGGAGGCTATGAATCGTCAGGGCATTGTACCCGGTTGCCTTTCTGAGTCTTGCTGAGGCCATGCCGGTAAAGGCGCAGCAGACTATATCATCCCGGTCGGCATAGTGCCTTGAGAGAAGATCCAGCATGACCCGACAGACTGTGGTCTTTCCTGTGCCGGCATAACCGGCAAGGCCAAAGACTATCCTGGGCTCGGTGGCGACCCGTAGTACTATCTCCCGCTGTTCAGGGGCAAATTCAATACCGACGGTATCCTCATAATGATCAAGGAATTCCTTCACCACATCAACAGGGATGATCGGCCTTTTGCACGCTTTTGATCTTGCAATAGAGAAGTCCCTGAGCCAGTCCTCCATATAGCGATAGGCGGCAAGACCGGTCTTTCCTTTGTCATCCCGTACTAAGGTGCCGTCAAGGATCATGGGTTTCAGCACCCCCCTTATCAGGGATTCACCCGGAACCTTTTCATCTGTTGAAAGCACCTCTGTTACTGCCTGGATAAAGGTCTCATCAGGAAGATAAGAGTGGCCTTCTGTCTCTGCGGTCTCGACAAGTACGTGACTGACAGCCGCCCGGATCCTTTCAGGTGACTCAGGCTTGATTCCTAGTCCAAGGGCTATCCTGTCTGCCGTCTTAAAACCTATGCCCCGGACTTCAGTTAAGCTGTAAGGATCCCTCCTTACAGTCTCAAGTGCATGATCGCCAAAATGATTGTATATCCTTATTAAGAGATTGGGTGTTATCTTTCCGCCGTGTCCTGTCAGATACTCTGAAAGTGCCCTTAGATTCCTATGTTTGTGCCAGGAGTGTTTTATAAGGGCGAGACGCTTTTGCTTTATCCCCTTGACCTTGAGAAGTTCATCCGGCTGGTTTTCCAGGATATGTAATAGCTCCTCTTCGCCGTAACGTTCCAATAGCTGCAGCGCGAGCTTCTCTCCCAGTCCCTTCACTACCTTGGATAAAAAGAAAAGCAGTTCGCTTCCCATGAGATTACAGCTCGAAAAGGCAAACTGCCTGCCGTACTTGGTGACGGTCCAGGACCCGGAAAACTGAAATTCCGTGCCTTCCAGACCGGCCTGATTCAAAAGCTCAGGCACATGGCCTATGGCTGTGAACCTTGCTCCTTTGGCAGGATGTATCCTGAGAACAGCAAAGCCCGTATCAGGCGACGCATATGTAACCCGCTCAATGCGGCCACGAAGGGTCAGTTCTTGATTTGAGGACATAAGCACAATCGCATTATTAGCCACATATCCTTTTCTTCGCCACTGCAAGTGGCTTCGGATTCATCATAATAAAAAAGTAATAAGTGAGCCACTAGTTTGAAAATTGGTAAACGTTCACGGAACGTTGAAATTAGAAAATCCAGCCCAATGCATCCGGCAATATCCCCAATTTCTACTTTCCAATTTCAAGCTTCAAGCCGTGAACGGCTACGAAAATTGTTTATATCTCTTAAATTTTTTAAGAGTAGGTTTTTTTACAACAACCAGAGTCTCAATTTATTTCTTTAAATTTCAATAAGTTATATCTAATAAAGTCACGGTGTATTTCTTGCGATCTAGCCTGGATAAACTTGATCTACAACAAATTTAGCCAGATATGGAGGTCCTGTAATGACCGCAATGAAAAGTATACCAAACTTAATTTCCCCAAAATTTTATTTGTTTATTTGCGCGTTTTTTTCGTGGATTATTCTATTGTCCCCGCAAAATGCTGCAACCGCTTACGCAGAAAGCGCGACACTGTCTTGGGACGCGGTCTATGCGCCGGATCTCGAAGGATATGTAGTATACTGGGGCACTACTTCCATTAATTATGATGAGTGTCAGGCTGTGGGCGACATTACCTCTTTTGAGATTACCGGGTTGGAGCCAGGGCAAACATATTACTTGGCGGTAACAGCGATGGATCTTGCCGGGCAGGAGAGCGATTTCTCTGACGAGATATTTTACACAACCTCACCATATATCGAAAACCAACCCCCGGTTGCATTGGCATCGGCTGATGTTGTTGTGGGACAAGTTCCTCTGTCAGTTAACTTTGATGCATCCAAATCTGATGACCCGGATGGAAATATAATTTCCTATAATTGGACCTTTGGCGATGGTGAGTCCTCCGATGAGATTTATCCTAGCCATCCTTATGTGCAGCCTGGTATATACACTGTTCAACTCACTGTCACAGATTCCGACGAGGCTATAGGTACAGATGCATTAGAAATAGTAGTTATTGAAGAAATACCTGAGGTTGCCATTAACTTCCAGCCTTCCAAAGCTGAGGTCCCGGAGGGATTTTTGCCGGATAGCGGCTATAGCTATGAAGAAGAAAGAGGTTATGGTTGGAATGGCATTGGAAGGCTGTTCCCAGTTGATAGAAATAGTGCTTCGTCTCCAGACCAGCAGCATGATACATTCATGTATATCTATCCATACCAACAGTGGGAAATGGCAGTACCTGACGGCACTTACGAGGTCACAGTCAGTATAGGTGATCCCAAAAAATCATTATACGCACAAAATATACAGGCAGAAGGACAAATAATCTTCAATAACGCAAGCGTCGCAAGGGGCTGTTGGATTGAAGAAACAGTTACCGTCGAAGTCACAGATGGTAAGCTTACGCTGACCTTCATGGGCGGAAGATATGTCCAGGCAAATTATGTGGTAGTAAAATTACTATAGCCGGAGTAGCAAGACTGAACCCACCTTAAAACTCATGCCCCAGCCTTTGGCTGGGGCATGCCTGTTTCGGCATGGTGCCATGCGAGCATTTTAATCCTCATTTTTCTTTTCAAGGGCAAAGTCCTCCCCCGGCCTTTTGTCCTCGGAAGAGAGTTTCATTACCTGATGGCGTACAAAATCAAGCTGCGATGACTGTGGTTTCAGGAAGAGATACTTGTTATAGGCCTCAATGGCCTCGTTATTGTACCCCGAGGCAGAGGCCACTCTTGCAAAATCAAGTGTAGCAATGGCTTCAAAACCCAGTTGAGTCTCACTTGAAGACTTGTATGCCTGCCGGGCTTCATCCAGCTTTGCATCATCTTCTTGTAAATAGCCAAGGCCCATAAGAGCAGAGTAATACAGGAAGCTGTCTTCAGAAAACTCCTGTTTAGCTTTGTTAAAACTTTTTTTTGCTGCCTCAACCTGTCCAAAGTCCCTCTGAACAGCTCCAAGGAGTAACAGCGCGTGCTTGCCGACTACTGTGTGGCTATGATTATGAACCACTTTTTCCAAGGCAGAAATCATTTTTGCAGGATCCGGTTGCCGCATTGCAGTTCCCATGGCAGCAGCAGCCTGGTTCTCTTGCCTGGTTGTGTATGCTGAGTAGCCGAACCACAATGATATAGCCAGAACAACTATTATTATTCCGGCTAATATTTCTCTCAGAAATTTCTGTAACGTATTTCTGACTTGAGGCGGAAGGCCGGATAAGATTTCTTCTAAAATGTTTTTTCCTTGATGCTCCGGAGCAATAGGCGTTTGGGCATTTGTAGACATCTGTTTTTATCTCTTTCTTGATTTTATTATTTCTTGCCGAAGAAATCGTTCCACCTGAAGATGAGAGGATTGGCGTCCTCCTTTAACTCGGCACTGTCAATAACTGAGCCGATGAAAAGGGTGTGGTCTCCGGCCTCATGGGCATGAACTACCTCACATTCAACATAGGCATAAGCCGATTCCAGAACCGGAGAGCCCTTTAAGGCGTTTGTATAACGCATCCCTTTGAA
>JAUXDR010000192.1 GCA_030618205.1 Deltaproteobacteria bacterium
CCGCTTAAATAACGACGGTTTTCAGGAGAACTTAGCGCCCTTCGGGCAGACTTAGAAAATTTTCGACACAGATTTCACGGATTATACGGATTACACGGATAGCTATGGGTTAAGTTTATACTGTGTAATCCGTGTCTAAAAAGGAAATTCCTATACTATCCAATTAAGCGAAAAAATGCGTTGACATATGAACAAATGTTCATAATAATATATTCATGAATCTTACTCCACGCCAGAAATCAGTCCTTGAATTTATCCGAACATGTCAGCAGCAGACAGGTATCGTACCATCTGTCCGGGAGATATGTGCCCATTTGGGCCTAAAGGGTCCGGCAGGTATCCATCGGATTTTACGACTACTCGAAGAAAAAGGACATCTTGTTTCCACTCCGGGCAAAAAACGATCCTGGCGGTTGCCGGGAGAGCCGCCCAGAAAGTCGATCCCAGTGCTCGGAGAAATTGCAGCCGGAGTCCCCATACATGCACAGGAAAATCGAGACGAGGAACTTCCAGTGGACTCGAGTCTCTTCGGAGCTGATGAGTGCTTTGCGCTTCGCATCCAGGGAGACTCCATGATCGAGGCATATATAGCGGATGGAGATCTTGCCATCATCCGGCCACAAGACAATGCTGACAACGGCCAGATCGTGGCGGTCATGGTGGATAACATCCTGCCTGAGGCCACACTCAAGGTGCTTCGCAGGAAAAGCACCGCAGTCGAACTGTACGCTGCCAACAGCCGTTATCCCCCGCTAGTCTTTCGTGGCAGAGAGCGAGGCAGAGTAAAGATTCTCGGAAGATTGGTAGGAGTTATACGAAGAACGTCAAAATAACTTCATCACCGGAGGTGTTGGAGAATATGGATAATTTTTGCCACCTTGAGGTCCATAGTGCGTATTCTTTCCTTTGGGGGACATTTACGCCAAAGGCCTTGGTGGATGCAGTTAAGGCCAGAGGGCAGAAGGCCGTGGCCCTTACGGATATCTGGGGACTTTACGGGGCTATACGCTTCTATCAGGCTGCGAAAGATGCCGGAATACAGCCTGTCATCGGATCTAGGGTGTGTCTGTGGGACGGCTCATGGATAACCTTGATCGCAAAGACCTTCAGAGGATACGGGAACTTGTGCAAGATCATAACGGCCGGGACGGGCAACACAAGAACCGGCAAGCCTGTAGTCCTGCACAACCATATAAGAAAATGGTCCGGGGATTTGATCTGTCTTGCAGGAGGATACGGCTCAAGGCCACGTGTTTTGGCCAAAAAAGGCAACGTAGATGGGGCGGGGATATCACTTTTGCCTTTCAAACGGATATTCGCCGGGGATCTTTTTGTCGTCCTTCAGCATCACGATCTTCCCAGAGACATGGAGACCAATCAGATACTCGTTCAGGTTGCTAAAAGACTCAAAGTCCCTGTTATAGCAACAAATCAGGTGGCATTCCTCAGTCCTGATGACTACATCCTGCATCAGACACTGGTTGGTATCCAGAAACGGCATCATCACAGGGAGATAAATCCCCTTCCCAATAACAGCTTCTGGCTGACTCCCGGACAGGACATAGCCTCACGGATTCCATGGCCCGAGGCCCTTGAAAATACAAAGAAGGTGACAGAATTGTGCAGGAGGTTCGCCTTTCCAGTGGGAAAGCTCCATCCGCCAAGGTTCCGGCTCAAAAAAGAAAAGGCGGATTCCACTCTGGCAAGGACTACCCTTCAAGAACTTGCGCGTAGCCGGTCTCCGGTGAAGGCAGAGTATATCAGACAACTTGATCAGGAACTCGGAGTCATCAAGGACAAGGGTCTTTCAGACTTCTTTCTCCTGGTAAGGGAAGTAGTAGAGTTTGCAAAGAGTCACGGCATCAGACACAGCATCCGGGGTTCTGCAGCAGGCTCCTTGGTGGCGCATCTGCTTTATAAAGGCCCTGACCCCATAGAACACGGTCTCTTGTTTGAGCGGTTCATCAACCAGGGCAGGGGAGATATGCCGGACATTGACATAGACTTTGACTCTGAGAGGAGGGACGAGGTCATAAGACGGCTTATGGACCGTTTTCCAATGCAGGCGGCCATGGTAGCAACAGTACAGACCTTCAGGGTGAGAAGTGCCGTGCGTCTGGCGGCACGGGCCATGGGCTATCCACTTCATGAGATAGACCGTCTCACAAAGTGCCTTCCCTGGTCGCTCCGTGGGATAGCACTTGAAAAGGCCATGACCCGGCTTCCGGAGTTGAAGGACTCTCCCCTTCGCCATGAACAGATGCTCCTATCACTTGCTACGCACATTGAGGGACTCCCGTTTCAGACCTCTGTCCATCTCGGAGGCGTAATACTTGCCCCTCATGATATCACCGATTGGACTCCGGTCAGTGCGTCATCCAAAGGGTTTTCCGTAGGACAGCTCGACAAAGATGATGTGGATTGCTTAGGACTCCTGAAGCTGGACATCCTGGGTTTAAGGATGCACACGGCTCTTCGCAAGGCAGAGGAAATCCTGAGGCAAGAGGGAATAGATGTGGACCTTGCAAAGCTCCCCCTTGATGATTGCTCCACCTATGCCCTTTTTCAAAGTACTGAGAGCCTTGGGGTCTTTCAACTGGAATCCCCCGGCCAGCGCCACCTCCTGGGAAGGCTCCAGCCCAGGAAGTTTTCTGATATCGTGGCTGAGATATCTCTCTTCCGTCCTGGCCCGGTAAAGGGCGACATGGTGCGGACTTATATAGCCCGGCGGAATGGGCGTCAGCCCATAGAATTCCTCCATCCGGACCTGAGACCCGTGCTTGAGGAGACCTGCGGCGTTATAGTCTTCCAGGAACAGGTGCTTCGCGTGGTCCATGTCTTTGCAGGTTTTTCCTACGCCGTGGCCGATGCCTTTCGCAGGGCCATGACCAAAGACCGCTCTTCTGAAGAAATGGCCAGGCTTAAGACACAATTTATGGATGGAGCGATAAGGCAGGGCCACAGTACAGAGCTTGCAGAGGAGGTATTCCGGCAGGTAGCGACCTTTGCAGCCTTTGGGTTCTGCAAGGCCCATGCAGTTGCCTTTGCGCACATAACCTATCAGAGTGCCTGGCTCAAGGCCCATCAC
>JAUXDR010000174.1 GCA_030618205.1 Deltaproteobacteria bacterium
GCGAGAAACAGGGTCAATGGGACCGGGGTGTTATAGTTGATGTGAATGGGGTCGGCTATGAAATTCAGATGCCCTCTTCATCCCTGGCCAAATTGCCTCCATCCGGCAATGAACTGACAGTCTTTACCCACCTTGTGTGGAAGGACGATACGCTTTCACTCTACGGATTTGAAACAATTGAAACAAGGGACATGTTCAGGCTGTTGCTGGAAGTTTCAGGAGTAGGCCCCAGACTGGCACTGAATATCCTGTCAATGCTCTCTGCTGAAGAACTCTTACAGATACTGGCCAGAGAAGAGAATAAAAGACTCCGGGCCATCCAAGGTATAGGCGAAAAGACCGCGGCAAGACTGTGTATTGACCTAAAGGAAAAGGCCAGGGCCATACTAACGAAGAGACGGTGGGATATGGAATCAGCCCCGCATATTGAGCAACCGGGTAAGGGAGACCTGTGGGATGACGCACTCTCGGCACTCACCCATCTTGGTTATGGTTCATCTGAGACCAAGGCAGCCCTTGCCAGGGCTTTTGCCTCTGCCGGTGAAAGTGCAAGCCTTGAAGATCTGGTGAAAAAAGCCCTGCAGGGTCTGGCAAAAAGTCGTACAAAACAGGCATGACAGCAGAAAACATCGCAAACAGAACGGGCGACACGAATCTGAGCCCTGAACCCTTGCAGGAAGACAGATCTTTCGAGCCCGGGATAAGGCCTAAATCTCTTTCTGAATACATAGGCCAACAGGAGGTTAAGGCAAACATTGATGTCTTTATTACTGCAGCAAGAAAAAGAGGCGAGGCCCTTGACCACGTATTGATCCACGGGCAGCCCGGCCTGGGCAAGACCACTCTTGCCCACATAATTGCAACAGAGCTTGGGGTGAACTTCAGATCCACCTCTGGTCCTGTGATAGAAAGGCCGGGAGATCTGGCCGCCATACTGACCAATTTACAGCAGGGAGACGTGCTGTTCATTGATGAAATTCATCGGCTGAGTCCTGTGGTGGAGGAAATACTCTACCCTGCAATGGAGGACTTTCAACTGGATCTGATAATCGGACAGGGCCCCAGTGCAAGGACCATCAAGATCGAGATTCCGCATTTTACTCTGGTTGGGGCAACTACCAGGGCCGGGCTGCTCTCACCGCCCCTCAGGGATCGCTTCGGGGTAGTACTGAGGGTAAACTTTTACCAGGATAACGAGCTATGCACAATTGTTAACCGGTCTGCCAGGCTCATGGTCATTGAAATTGACCAACAAGGTGCTCTTGAGATCGCAAGGAGGTCAAGAGGTACTCCCAGAATAGCAAACAGGCTCTTAAGGAGGGTCCGGGACTATGCAGAAGTCAGGGCCGACGGAAGCATATCCCGTCAGATAGCAGACGAGGCTCTGCGCTTGCTGGAAGTTGACCATCAGGGTCTTGACCGTATGGACCGTGAAATTTTAGCTGCCATCATAGACAAGTTCAAGGGCGGGCCGGTCGGGCTTGATACCCTTGCCACATCCGTAGGAGAAGAAAAAGGCACACTGGAAGATGTCTATGAGCCCTTTTTGATACAGAGAGGATACATGCACAGGACTTCCAGAGGCAGGATTGCAACAGATCTTGCCTATGAGCACTTAGATCGTAAGAGAAGGTAAAAATGACTACCATCGTACCACTAGATCCGGAAAAACTTCGTCTGAACATAGATCCTAAAAGCCTGGGATTTCAACAACTGAGCCAGCTTGAGACTGAGGAAAGGCCTTTAGTGGCCCAGGAAAGAGCCATCCAGGCCCTCACTTTTGGCCTGAGAATGGAACATCCTGATTTCAACATATATGTTGCAGGGATCAAGGAAACAGGGCTTTCCGAACTGGCCCGGTCTTATGTAGAGGAAGTAGCCAAAGACACACACCCTCTACCTTCTGACTGGTGTTATGTCTACAACTACCGCAACCCGGATAAACCTTCCGGAGTGGAGCTTCAGGAGGGCAAAGGCCGGGAATTCAAGAAGGACATGGCAGACTTACTGGATGAACTGAAGCTCCAAATACCTAAAGTCTTTGAAACCGAGGCGTATATTTCCCGGAAGGAAGAGGTGATAAAGGCATTCAATAAAAACCGGAAAAATGTATTTCAGGAGTTGGATAACAAGGTGCACGAAAATGGCTTTCTACTGCAGTCAGATCAGTCAGTCATGATGGTAGTTCCGGCAAAGGAAGACGGTACCCCTCTCACCCCTGAGGATTTGTCAAAGATGTCTGAAGAGGAGCGGAAAGAGCTCAAGACCAGGAGTGAAGAATTCCACAAGGATATGGGAGATGCCATGAGGCGCATTCAACAGTTAGAACAGTCAGTGCGCAGGAAGCTGAAAGAGCTGGATCAGGAGGTTGTCAGGCAGACAGTTGACACCTTACTGGAACCCCTGAAGAAAAAATATGAATCTATCAAAATACTCCGGGACTACTTCGCTGATGTAAGAGACGACGTGGTCCAGCACATGGATGACTTCCGCCCTAAAAGCGAGGCTACTCAGGCTTTGCCCTTTCCCTTTCCAGGAGCTGGTCCGTCCTTTACCCGGTACGAAGTAAACATACTGGTTGACAATTCAGAGACCAAGGGGGCCCCTGTTATTATAGAAAGCAACCCGAGCTATCCAAACCTGTTTGGTGTCGTTGAGCGAAAGGCCCAGTTCGGTGCTCTTTTTACAGATTTTACCATGATCAAGTCAGGCGCAATTCACCGTGCAAACGGCGGTTATCTGCTCATAAAGGCCCTTGATCTCTTAAAATGGCCTTTTTCATATGAAGCCCTGAAAAGGTCATTAAGGAATAGAAAAATTGAGATAGAAGACCCTGGAGAACAGTTCGGATTATTCACAACCAAGGCTTTGAAACCCGAACCAACCCCTTTGCGTATAAAGATAGTACTTATGGGTAATCCGTTCATCTATCAACTCCTTTATAACTACGACGAAGACTTCAGAGAACTTTTTAAAGTCAAGGCGCACCTTGACGTCCATGTTGACAGGAACGAAGAGAGGCTGGAGCAATTCATGCGCTCAACCAAGGCCCTTGTAGAACGGGAAAATCTCAGGGACATGCACATGAGCGGAGTTGCAAGTCTAATAGAGTTCAGCTCTGATCTGGCAGGGTCCCAGGAAAAGCTCAGTCTAAAAATATCGGATCTTGCGGACTTGTTGCGAGAGGCGGATTTCTGGGCAAGATCTGAAAACAGCGAACTTATCGAGGGTAAGCATATCCAGAAGGCAATGGATGAAAAGGCATATAGATGTAATCTGTATGAGGACCATCTGCATGAAATGCTCAAAAAAGATATCCTTAAGGTGGCAACAACCGGTAAGGCCGT
>JAUXDR010000158.1 GCA_030618205.1 Deltaproteobacteria bacterium
ACCGGAAAGAGCCGTAAAGACATCCGGGAAACCGCTAAGCAAAATAAGGAACCAAGTTATTCAGAACTATCCGCTATATCTGGCTGCAAAGATATGAAAGGAAGAATATGTCAAGAAGGGAACTTGATAGTTTGGGACGGAATTGCGGGACGCAATTGACTAGATTGAATAATTCCCCAAACTCCTTACGGCATTCGATTTTATGGTGGAATGCCTAATATAGCGAATAACATTCGCTCTTATCCTTTATATTGCGTGGCAGGTTTATAAATTTTGGCAAAAGCAGTGCAGGAACTTCCTGCCTGATTTGTGGGAAGATACGCAAAAATTAGAAAGCTTCAGGCATTTGTAGGAGTAACTTGATATGCGAATCAAAACAGCATTGATTTTTGTATTGATTTTATCTGTTTTAGTTTTCCCCATGACGGTGTACTGCCAGGGAAAGTGGACACAGGAAAATGTTCACGCAACGCTTAAGAAAAACAACCCGAATTACAATGGCAGGGCACAATTTAGAATAGAAAGCGGACGGGTGGTGATCTTGGAGCTATCCGGGACAGGTATCACCGATTTATCACCTTTGAAACAGATGTTGGTTCAGATACTGGATCTGAGGGGACTGCCCATAACAGACCTGAGCTCCCTGGAAGGCATGTCGCTCGCACAATTGTACCTGGAAGATACAGGTGTTGAGGATTTAAGCCCGCTAAAAGGCATGCCACTTGTAAAACTCTACGTTAGCAATACAAAGGTGAAAGATCTACGGCCCTTACATAGTATATCCCTGGAATACCTGAACCTTTTTGGCACCATGGTTGATGACCTTACGCCCCTTCGTGGTATGCCGCTCCAATTTCTATGGCTCAACGAAACCCCGGTTTCAGATATATCCGCATTGGCGGATTGTCCGCTTGTCAGCCTGACGCTTCATAAAACCCGTGTGGAGGATCTGAGCCCTCTGGCAAACAGCAGGCTCGAACGGCTTCATATTGGTGAAACTCCGGTGAGCGATCTGACCCCTCTCAAGGGGCTGTCCCTGCAACGGCTGATTTTCACATCCGGACGGATTACTAAGGGTATTGAAATCGTACGTAACATGAAATCCATTCAAGAAATCGGTCCATCATTTGAAAACCGCATGAACCCGGAACAGTTCTGGACCTTGTATTCACAGGGTAAGTTTGAGTAAAATCGCTCAATTTAGTTGAAATTAACCATTGGCTTGGAGTACTGGAGTATTGGAGAACACCCTTTTCAGTCGTATTCGACGTTCCATATTTGGAGGTCCCATTAATTCTGAAACCGGGCGGGAACGCAAACGGGCTGTATTCAACAACCTGATTTTGCATATTCACCCGCGGGCTGTTCCGGAACAAACGCTGAAATTCACACATACCTGGGGTCTCGGAGGTATGGCTGTTGTACTGGTGATGCTTCTGCTGATCACGGGAATCTTGCTGAAGCTTGTATATGAGCCTTTTCCAGGCACGGCATATGATTCAATTATACTGATTCAAAATGATGTCTGGTTTGGGCAGCTTGTTCGAAATATTCATCATTGGAGCGCAAACATCCTTGTTATTGTTGTTCTTCTGCACATGCTGCGGGTCTTTTTTACCGGGGCCTTTCATCACCCCCGCCAGTTCAACTGGATAATTGGTCTTTTCCTATTCTTTTTCGTGCTAATCTCGAACTTTACCGGATATTTGCTGCCATGGGACCAACTGGCATTCTGGGCAATTACGATTTCCACAAGCATGGTCGAATACATACCAGGTGTGGGATCATGGCTTCAAAAAGCGATTAGAGGCGGTTCAGAAATCGGGCCGGAGTCCCTGAAGATCTTCTTCACCTTTCACACTGCAATTCTCCCTGCCTGTCTTGTCATACTCATGCCCTTTCACTTCTGGCGTGTGCGAAAGGCCGGAGGTGTGGTCATTCCCCGGCCTTCCAAAGAGAACCCGGGAACAGAGCGCAGGAGCGTCCCGACCATACCGAACCTGGTGCTTCGTGAACTTGTGGTCGCACTGGTCCTCATCGCTTCTATCCTGGTCTTTTCGATAATATTCAATGCACCATTGGAGGATAAGGCTAATCCGGGCTTTAGTCCCAATCCGGCCAAGGCCCCCTGGTATTTTCTGGGCATACAGGAGATGCTGCTGCACTTTCACCCCTTGTTCGCAGTTTTAGTTATCCCGCTCCTTGTCACGACCGCACTGATCCTTTTGCCTTATTTGGAATATGATTCAGACAAAACAGGTGTATGGTTTATATCTCAAAAGGGACGCCGGATGGGGATTGTTTCTGCTGCCTTAGCACTTGCTATTACTCTGATTGGCGTAATAGCCGATGAATTTTTAATGGATTTTAGCGCCAAGCAGCCCGGTGTGACACCTTTGATCACTAATGGACTCCTTCCGGTAAGTATCATCTTGGCGGCTATTACCGGATTATATATACAGATAAAAAAGAGGTATTCTGCAACAAATAACGAGGCAATTCAGGCCTTGCTCATCTTTCTGCTGGTTTCATTCATTATCTTGACCATTACCGGCATATGGTTCAGAGGACAGGGGATGGCGCTGGCATGGCCGTGGAGGATTGGAGTGATGGAGTGATGGAGCAAGATAAAGCAAAAACCTCTCCCCCTGAGCCTTCTCGGCGGAGCTTTTTTAAGAAAGTCTGGATGGTGTTGGGGTTTGTTGCGCTTGCCGAATTTATCGGGCTTGTTGTTGCTTTTTTAAAGCCGCGTAAGCCGCGTATCAAAGAGGGAGATTTTGGCGGGATTATCACAGCCGGTGCAGTTGATGATTTTGCTCCGAATTCCGTGACGGCATTCAGACAAGGCAAGTTTTATCTTTCAAGGCTCGAAGATGGAGAGTTTCTGGCCTTGTCCCGGAAATGCACTCACCTTGGATGTACTGTAACCTGGGATTCAGAAAAAAAGAGATTTGAATGCCCGTGCCATGCATCTGCCTTTGATATCAAGGGGGACGTAATCAACCCGCCCGCCCCCCGTGCCCTGGATCTTTATGCGGTCAGCATTGAGAACGGGATTGTGAAAGTTGATACTGGAAAGAGGGCCCAGAGGAAAAGTTAGGGATATGCTTTAAATCCGGCCCATTCGAAATGGCTGTCAAAAGTAAAAGCTCTCTGGATTTTTTCTTTTTTCATAAGAACAAATGAAATGCAGTCGGTAAAACTGATTGAATGGTCTGCGTATTTGCTAAAGAAGTTAAGCGCCTTTAATTCGTCTGTCCGATCAGGTCGAAGGATAGTAAGTGCTTTTGATGCATAAATATTATTTGCTCTTTGAACCGCGAATTCATATCCTGCTCTCCTGCCAAGGAGTGTGAAGGTTTCATTTAAAACAAAGTTGCTGGTAAAACATGTTTCTTTCCTTTTGTTAATTTTCGTCCAGAATTCAACGGATTGCTGATGATATTGATCGTTGCTCAAATACCGCGCTATGAACGCTCCGGTATCTATAAAAATCATTCGCTATTCTCCATAGATATAATTGTCATGGTTCTTAGCGAGATCTGCCGGTGTTTTGCCATGATAAACAGCATCATCGGCAAACAAGGGATCATCAACAGAGTCATTTTTTTGTAAGTTTTTCAGCGA
>JAUXDR010000243.1 GCA_030618205.1 Deltaproteobacteria bacterium
CATGCTGGAATGGGCCTAAGGCTTCCTCAAGATCGTCAAAAAGGAGCATTGTTTCTATTAGGTCTGCTGCCTCATGTGTGGCCATCTTAAGCATCTTTTCCAAGTCAAGCCGATATGGGCGGACAACGATTAGCTGAGGGATACCCATGTTGCGACAGCATCGGGCAGCAGCCCCAATATTTTCCGGATAGCGGGGTTCGTGAAGGATCACGCAGAAGTTATCTAAATCTGCTTTCATTTGAATGCATTTAATACCTTAAATCATAAATTCGCAATTTCTGAATTATATTGAATATGGCTGAATTAGAGAAAATTACTTTACGCATAGACCCTTCATCTGTCTATTTTTTTCGTTTCATTCTTGAAGGATATGATAACATGTTCGTGCTCAGCACTGTTGACCAACGTGCAGGATTGGTTGAGGTGCGGGCAGTAAAGGGTTCTTTAAAGGACCTTTTGCTTATCCTTAGATCTCTGAAATCCATCATAGGCCTTGATCGAATGGACTCAAGATGTAATGCTTGGATAATGGAACAACTATAGAAAAATGAAACTATTAAATTTCAACAATGTGAATGCCACCGGCTTCCGGAATAGAGGGCGCAAAAAGCTCTACCTCGCCACCTTTGGCTGTCAGATGAACGAGTATGATTCCCAAAGGATAGCTCAGATTCTCCACGAGAAATACGCACTGACATCAGAGCCTGATAATGCGGACCTGATCCTTGTAAACACTTGCTCAATCAGGGAAAAGGCAGAAAACAAGGTCTACAGCCTTGTTGGCCGCTTAAAAAAGTTCAAGAAACAAAATCCCGGTTTGATTATTGGTATAGCAGGTTGTGTTGCCCAACAGGAAGGTGATCGTCTTTTAAAACGTCTGCCATTTATTGACCTGGTATTCGGTCCACAGTGCATTTACGGTTTGCCTGACATGCTAAAGCACGTTGAAAACGGCATGGGGGCTGTCTTGCATACAGAACTAAAACATGATTATTTGATACCCCTGGTCACTGCCCCTCTGCCTGGGCCCAACCCTGTCCAGGCATTTGTGACTATCATGCAAGGTTGTGACAACTTCTGCGCCTTTTGCGTGGTTCCCTATGTGCGGGGGCGCGAAGTCAGCCGTCCATCTGAGGATATCCTGGCTGAAATAAGTCAAATACTGGATGAAGGAGTAAAGGAAATTACGCTCCTGGGCCAAAATGTAAATTCCTATGGCAAAAAAGTAGGTGCCACCCACAGTTTTCCTGGTCTTCTCCGTATGGTGGCTGAAACTCCGGGTTTAGAACGTCTGAGGTTTACAACAAGTCACCCGAAAGATATTTCCCTTGATTTAATGAAATGCTTCCGGGATCTTGATACCCTGTGCGAACACCTGCACCTGCCGGTGCAATCAGGTTCCACCACGGTTCTAAAACGCATGAACCGCCATTACACCAGGGATCGATACCTGGCAATAGTGGATAAGCTTAAGTCTTTCTGCCCGGACATCACCCTCACTACCGACCTGATTGTGGGCTTTCCCGGTGAGACTGACAGAGACTTCAAGGACACCATGTCCCTGCTCAAGACTGTAGAATTCGATCAGATTTTTGCCTTTAAGTACTCACCCAGACCCCTTACCCGTGCAGCCCGGTTTGATGACCATATTCCGGAAGAAATCAAGGCGGAACGCCTTGAAGCAGTACTTGAACTTCAGAAAGAAATAGGGTTTATGCGCTATAAGTCTCTGGAAGGCCAGGAAGAGGAAATCCTTGTGGAAGGCATCAGTAAAAAAAACCCGGAGGAGCTTAGAGGTAGAACTAGAGGCAACCATGTGGTAAACTTCCCCGGGCCTCAAGGACTTATTGGAAAGTTCGTTACTGTGAAAATAATCAAGGCATGTTATCATTCCTTAAGGGGAAAAATTCTGATCCCTTGAAAGGAGAGGCTCAGGATATTAGAATTGCTGTCGGCAATTGATTATTATTGAGAAACTATTAGCACTTTTCGGAGAAATCATGTCAAATATTTCCATGTATGTACACGCAATAACCTTGGACGCTGAATCCAACTCTCCCATACTTATTCTGAAAGAAGAAAACGGGGAAAGGACCTTGCCAATCTGGATTGGTCTGCTGGAAGCCACCGCAATTGCCACAGAGATGGAAAAGATCGAATTTGCAAGGCCAATGACCCATGATCTTTCAGTAAATCTCTTAAAGAAAATGGAAATAAAGATACCCAGGATCGAGATATCCGATCTCAAGGATAACACCTACTACGCCCTGATAACCCTCAAGCAGGGAGACCGCGAGCTAACTGTAGACGCAAGGCCAAGTGATGCGGTGGCCATTGCCTTGAGGGCTGAGGCCCGGATTTTTGT
>JAUXDR010000005.1 GCA_030618205.1 Deltaproteobacteria bacterium
CACGCCGGTAACCATCCATGCCACAACACGCCAGCAAATCAACTTCCGGCTCAAGACGGGGAGGTTCATTAGTGAGTAAGACACGCATGATGTACTTTGAGAAAGACGATATCTTGCACTTGGCAATTTCGGACGAACCCGAAGCAGGGAGCGTCGAAATTGGCCACAACATCACAGTTGAATTGAATGACAAAGGCGAAATGATCGGCATCGAGATTTTGGAGGCCAGTCGCTTCATTCGGGATTCAATTATGGAATCGGTGCAGGCAAAGGTGCTGCGGGTTTCCGAGCTTCAACCTGCTTGATGATTCGGTGACACTCGCATGTTGTCCAGTCGATTGAGAAAAATATGGTATCTGGGACGTATCTGGGGGAGTTAGCTTAATAGTTTAACATCATACTCTTTTGCAAATTTTTCCCCTCGCTTGATGGCCTGCGAGACTGAAGGCCGGGATATACCGAAATGCCGGGGCAATTCCTTCCAAAACACCTTCCCAGCCACCTGCGCTTCGTCTCAGACTGAAACCATCTTCAACCTGAATTGAGCGATTAGCCATTAGCGTTTAGCTTTGAAAAATCAAGGCATTACGTTAATTAGAAATAACACCCAACGGGTTCACCCTGTTGAATCCCCAAAAGGGGGCAGCGAAGCTGCATTCAACAGGGTAAAGGTTTGTAATAGCTGGAGTGGAATGCTCAAGGTAGAGCGGTTTCGGTATTTGTGCGGAAGACCATGTTAAGTTGTCATTATCCAAGACCCTGTTACCCTGAGCATCCCTCAGTTTTCACGCCGGACCTTGCAGGAAATCGTTGACCTGGACGGATACGTTGCCCTCCGAGAGATCGAAGAAGGCATCCTGCTTGGGCTTTCTGTCCACAACCACGTCATCGCCACCGGCGGCAGCGCTGTCTACAGCGATCCCTCCATGTGCCACCTCAAGTCCGACGGCGTTATCCTCTTTCTCGACGTTGATTTATCGGCCCTTGAATCAAGAGTCCATGATTTCAAGACCCGGGGTCTAGCAAAACGGCCAGACCAGAGCTTTGCTGACTTGTTTCGCGAACGCTTCGTGCTCTACACCAAGTATGCAGACATCACGATCAAATGCGCCGGACTGACTCAAGAGGATGTCTGTGCGAGAATCATTGAAGAGACAAAGAGTAGCCATTTCATTCACACGTACGCGGTATAGCCGCTCTGCGCTGTCAACGTTGACTGAGACCCGCACTTATTTGGTGAAAAGCGTATCTTAGCCCCAAGTCAGACTAAGCCTCAACCTCTACTGGATCTGTTTCAGCCACCTGTTCCCTGATTTCCAGCTTGCCCTCCCCTAATAGAGTGGTCTTCAGCCAATCAATAGCAAGACCAAGCATCGCCAGATCGTCTTCTGAAACTTTCTTTTTCCTTTCTTCCGAAACAATGTATATGTTGAGGAATAGGCTGTCTAACACGAAACGACGGAATCGATCCACATTGTAGCAACCCATAAAGAACATCTGAAGCGTTTTTTCAGGAATAGTAAAGAATGGACCCAGGGATTTACGCTTGAGGATCATCTCTGTCCAGCCTAAATTTGTCTTATCGTAGGGAATGATACCCTGGTCTTTACGCCATTCCTCTATTGTGAGTTCCCTGCCGAGATCGTGTCCAAGGCAGTGGCTTTCCTTCACAAGGGCAAAAAAATGTTCATCAGAATTCAGATCTCTGTTGTGGAACATCCCGGTACTTAAAGGATAGTACCTGCATGTCAGTGGGCGGTCCTCATATATGCCGCACCCTGACTCAGCCAGAAACGGACAGGTCTTTTCCTCATTTTCCAGCATCTTCATAACAGGGATCGGCAGATCTGTTTTCTCAATATATCCAAGGGTTGTATAAATTTGAAGAAATTCATCTGAAGATAGGCCCAATCTCTGTTTCATGCGGATTATGTCGCATGGAGTCAGCATGATATGAGCATCCTTGCAGCACCGAGTATAGCAGGCCATTTCTTTTTCACAGGCAAAGGTAAAAGTGCTGTTAATATCCATTTGAATAGGGGCTATCAAATCCTTTTTTTCTTTTTGTACATGCATAACTTGGCTTTCCTCGCAATCCGGAATTTTGCAAACGGCTTTGCAGACCACTATAATCGCGCTACAGGGATAAACAAGTAGTATGCAGCTTAGGCATCCTTCACGACAAGTCAAAAGTATTTTACACTTTGTTGATCTTGTATTTTGCAGTAAAATTGGGAATTGGGAATTGGGAAAAACACAAAGATGTAAATGTGTTACCTAATTTCAAATTTCCAGTTTCGACATCGGCATTCAATTCGATAATACACGCTTTTTCGAAAAAAGTGTAAACTGGCGAATGGAGGATGCCAAGGAAAATTATCTATGGAATCTGAAAACAAGGTTGCCATTGTTACCGGTGCCATAAAAGGCATTGGCCTCGCCATAGCCCTTGAGCTATCCCGTTCAGGGGTTAAATGTGTTTTGCCTTACCACGACTGGCTGGACAGCCTTGAGAGTATGCACAGGCATATGAAGGAAACAGGCGTTGACTACCATGCCGTTCCGGCCGATCTTACTTGTCATAAAGACGTGAAAAAGGTGATTCACACCGTTCAGGACCGCTTTGGGCGTCTGGATATATTGATTAACAACATAGAAAGGGGCGGTTGGCCTGTAGTTCACGGCCCGTATGTGCCGGAACAGTGGAACCTGGAGTTCAAGACCACTGTGACTGCCAAATGGTACCTCTTTGAGGAGGCCTTACCAGTCTTGAAGTCCCAGGGCAGTGGAGTCGTAGTCAATATTTCGTCCATAGCCGGATTGGTAGGAAGAAGTGGACCGGCGGGTCTGGTGTTTAATGACTGTTACTCGCTGTCAAACAGGGCCATACAGTCCCTTACCGCGGCCTGGGCAAGACAGGGTGCCCCTGATGTGCGGGTCAATGAGCTCATGCTGGGTTTTGTTGAGATGCGGCATGGACCGCGCACCAGGGGTTGGGAGATAATGAGTACTGAAGAACAAAAGGCCATACTTGATCATACTCTTTTACAACGTACCGCAAGGGTTGAAGAAGTAGCAAAAATGGTGCGTTTCCTGGTCTTTGACGCAAGCTTCATGACCGGGTCAACCATACGAATGGACGGAGGCTATATTTTAGGGGGGGATAAAGCGGTCTCTATACCCAAGGGAGTTGTCGAACCTGGTGAGCCCACCTTTGGAGGTTCTATTTCACCGGAGACTGCTGTTAAAAAAACTCGGAGTAGATTTTAGACAACTGAAGATGGTATAAAAATCCGCGAGTACAGATTTTGCGCGTAACGGTCGGTCATTCCGGCGATGAAATCACAGACCCTGCGCTCATAAGGGGTCTTGTCGTCGATGTCTACGGCTTCTTCTTCAAACATCCGAATGTTTTCCCGGATAAAGGCATCTTTGTTTTTTAAAAAAAACTCATACAAGTCAAAAAGGATTTTTTTGGCCTTTTCAAACTCATTATGCACCTGAGGTGCCCTATAAACATTGTCATAAAGAAAGGTCCGGAGGTGAATCATCGTTTCATAAAGACGAGGACTTATTGAAAGCTCCATTTCCCCGTTCACTACCTTGGTGCTTGCTATCACGTCTTTGATCATGGTCGAGATGCGGGTGGCGTGATTTTCTCCCAAGACATCTTTACACTTTGACGGAACATCCTTTTCAGAAATCACTTTGCTTCTAATTGCGTCGTCCAGATCATGGCTCAGATAGCCAATGACATCTGCTATACGCACGACCCTTCCTTCAACAGTCAAGGCCCACTTATTTGATTTTTTGGGGATGATCTCTCCGAAACCCTTTGAGTGCTTAAATATTCCATCCCGGACTTCATGGGTGAGGTTAAGACCCCGGCCGCCATTTTCCAGCACATCCACCACTCTCAAGCCCTGACGGCAGTGAGAAAATCCCCCAGGCACGATCTCGTTTAAAATAGTTTCACCAGCATGCCCAAAGGGAGTATGTCCAAGATCATGGCCCAATGCCACGGCCTCTGCCAGGTCCTCGTTAAGGCGAAGTGCCCTGGCGATTGTCCTTGCGATCTCTGATACTTCCAGCGTGTGTGTAAGACGGGTGCGGTAATGATCTCCCATGGGAGATAAAAATACCTGTGTCTTATGCTTGAGACGGCGGAAAGATTTGGAATAGACAATGCGATCGCGGTCTCTCTGAAAAGGTGTTCGGATATTACAGGGTTCGACAGGATAGAGTCTTCCTTTGGTCTCGCTGCTGAGGCAGGCCTGGGGACACAGGATCAAACGCTCGCGCTCTTGAATTTCTTCCCTGATAGATAGGGGTTTATTCAATTCTTTGAGTCTTAGACCGGAATCTGCATACATATTTGTTTTTATAACTGGAGCATTTTCGGAAATCAAGCACGTTGCGTTTTTTTACATCCTCGTGCCCTATTCTTTAACAAAATTATGAGTCCTGCAAGCAGCTCTCCAGTATATCCAGATATTAGCTACTGTGTAACAAATACAAAGGCCGGTTGTAATCCAAAGAAAGGCCGGAACAGCACTTTCAAACCCATAAAATACACAGCCCAGCACCAGCGACAGCAAGGCAACAGGTACGAGTATACGTCTTTTTATCCAGGAGATATCGCTTTCTCCCTCTTGCATTGCCCACATGTCAAGTCCCTGGCTCCCGAACTCAAGCGCCACGATAAGGACCACCAGGCTGCTCAGTTCTTTTGGAGCTGAAGGCATCAGGGCGAGTGACAAGAGCGGAAGCATTAACGAGGCAATAAGTCTTCCCAGGGCCGGCAGCCCTTGTCTCAGACATTCGGGAAGGCCTATAATAAGATATTGGCTGCCGGACACCAGGGTAATGCCAAGCATAACAAGGCCATAAGTAATAATAATATGGGGCGGTCTAAGTAACAGCCCTACGGTAAGCCCAAATACAAGAAGGCCCAATGCCGTTTGCAAACGAGTTGACAGGTGACCATCCCTCCAATAGAGGGCCGTAGCCAGGAATAGAGTGGCCAGCAAGGCGCCGGACAGAAATGCTATAAGAACTGTTTTGTCCGGAAACATATCAGTCATGAAAATCAGACCTGCTCCTATCATTTGAAGAGTGGTCTTGATTTTTGCAAGTTCAGTGACACGGAGCTGCTTTCTCGATGCTGTACAAAATCTGCGGAACTCTGTCACCAGGAATTCCCTTAAAAAAATTGGCCACACGATCCAAAGGGGGAGGATGCCAAGATCTACCAGGGGGATCAGGGTAACAGCTATAAAGATCTTGTCGGCAACGGGGTCAAGAAGCTTGCCCAGAGGTGTGCTACCATCACGGCGGGCCAGCAGGCCATCAAGATAGTCAGTAAAACCCAAGAGAGTAAAGGCTACAAGGGCTGCAATCCTTGCCCTGACATCTCCATAGACCAAGAAATATGGCAAAGGCAACAGTAATATACGAAGGGCTGTGAGGTGATTAGCACGGATCTTCATCAGAGATATTCCACAAGACCTCTTTCCTTGATCTTCTCTACTGCCTGTTTAACCTCATCAAGCCTGTTCCTGGGACAGACGAGCACTGCATCACCTTCAGCCACAATTACCATATCCTCTGCCCCCACAGCAGCCACCAGGATACCACCTTCCGACATGAGCAGACAATTCTTGCATCCAACAGAGGCAACCAGTCCATCAATGGCATTGCCGTCATCGTCCCTGGGCGATAGATCATAATAGGTTTCCCAGACCCCCATATCATGCCAGCCACAATCACATGGAAAGACCACGACATTAGAGGCCTTTTCCAGAAGACCTTTATCCAGAGAATCATCCGGTATCAGGTCATAGTATTTGCTGACCATGGATGCTTCTTCCATTGAGCCGGAGAGGGACCTGATACGTTCAAGCGGCCCCCATGCTGCGGGCATCCATTTTTTAAGGGCCTCAAACAACACGTTGGATGAAAAAGCAAAAATTCCGCTATTCCAAAAAAAAGTCCCTGATGAAAGATAATCGAGCGCAGTCTCTCTGTCCGGCTTTTCGTGGAATGCCGTAACGTCATAGCAATTTTTACCCCTTATCTTGGTTCTTAACCTGCCAATCTCCACATAACCATAAGCAGGCTCAGGCCTAGCAGGCTTTATCCCAAAGGTAACAAGGCAAGGATTAGATCCGGCAAAGGAGAGCCCGGCATCCAGGACACATCTGAAGTCTTTCTCATCCTCGATAAGATGGTCAGAAGGTAGAACTGCTATTAAACTATTGGGATGGAGGGACTCAATCCTGGCTGTAGCCCAAGAAATTGCAGCCGCAGTCCCCTTAGGGCATGGCTCAATAAGCATATTTGATCTGATAAGACCTGGAACAGAGGCTAACACATCTTCCTTCTGGACCGGTTTTGTAATTACCCAGATCCTCTCCCAGGGAAACATGGGCCGAATTCTGGAAATAGTCTGCTCAAGAAGCGTCTCCTGGCTGTGGATGCAGAGAAACTGCTTAGCTTTGTGTTGCCGACTCCTCGGCCAAAGCCTGGTCCCAAACCCTCCGGCCAACACCAGGGCATGATAGCATTCCTTGCTCAACGTTTTTCCTCCAAACCTGAAGTCATCATAACCGTTCACGGGATTACAACGCCCGTTTTACCGCAACCCACTGAACTGTAAGCGTTTACAGGGTGCTGCAGATGCGAGGCGAAGGGTACGCAGACGTACTCCCTGTACTTCAAGTGCCCGACAACAAAGCAGATGCGGTGCTCTGTAAACGCTTACAAGTCATCATTGCTGCCAGGGCCGCAACCGCTCCAATGGCGGCAGTCTCTGAACGAAGCGTCCTTTTACCCATGGTGGCAGTGGAAAAGCCCGCGCCTTCACATGCCAGAATTTCTTCCCTGGAAAGGCCTCCTTCCGGCCCGGCTATAACAGCCACAGGAGTATTGTTTCCCTGGTCTCTCCAGGCAGAAAATAAGGAGCGCTTCTTTTCCGACTCCCAGAGAAGAATTTTTGCCCTGGCATAAGAGACCTTTTCCAAGGCCTCTTCCAGGGAAACTACCGGGTAGATAGTCGGCACAAGACTTCCTTTACACTGCTTCAAGGCCTGTCCGGCTATCTCCTTCCAGCGGACGAGATGTCTGCCGGTCTTTTCAACATCTACTTTTACCACAGTATGTTGAGTAATTACAGGACAGATAGTCTGAACCCCAAACTCAGTCGCCTTCTGTATCATCCAGCCCATGCGGTCTCCCTTGAGCAGGGCCACAATCAGATTAATCGGCAGGCAATCATTTTGCTGTTCTGAGACCTCCACAATATGCAAACCTACTTCTGTCCTATTTACCCGGATGATTTTCGCCTTAACTACCACTCCAGAGCCGTCTATGAGTTCGACAAGGCTCCCCGGCCCCAAACGCCTCACGCGCGTCAAGTGATGCGCCTCCCTGCCCGTGAGGGTAAGTGTGCTCCGGGTCCTTGAGAGGACATCAGATGATATCAGGAAACGAGCAAAAGGCATCAAATTATAATATACTTCAAATTGTTACCTATCAATGATAATCGTCCACGGAATTTGCAGGCAGCCGCAGCCGCTTTGAATTAATACACTTAGCCTGTTTCGCGAATCAGGAAACAACTTAACTATCTTACTATCTCAGACATGAAACCGGACAATTTATTTGTTCTCTATATGCGTGTCCGACAGTTGTCGTTGACAAGGAATACATTTATTATTAACAAAAGTTAATTTCTCAATTAAGTTGTCGTTAATGCCATGCTACGTGAATTTTCGGCATTTCCGCCTTCGCGGGAATGACCATTCGAGGTCGTAGTGTCTCATTCCCTGTTATTCCCGGGAAGAGCATGCTGTGGTGAAATGAGGGGCGTGGATCAGCTGTCTTTTTGTCGGATCGGACTTTTTTAGGTGAGGACGTGTAGCCCATGGAAAAAAAATCGTCTGAATTCGAAAGGAAAGGAGTCGGGGGCCGGTGGCAGGATCTGCGGGCAAATGTCATGGCCTGGGTCTGGAAAGCCCCGACAGAGGGGCAGACAAAGCCTGCCCTGATCTTCCATGCCGCAATCAGGATCATTTTTATACTGGTTTTTGAGTTCCGGCGGGACAATATTCCTCTTCGGGCAAGCGCCTTGACATTTACGGTGATGCTCTCAATGGTTCCCATGCTGGCTCTTGGTACCGCGGTCCTCAAGGGCCTGGGAGCAGGAGACCAGATGAAAGAAGCGGCTTATCATATCATTGATCAGTTCGATTCCAGCACGGTCCAGGAAGGAGGAAAGTTCAAACCTGGGGTGGCCGCGGTGCCCGGGTCACTCAAAGATCCTTCCACGGCCGGGGATGGTCCCGGGGAAGTTGAGGCGGAAGGGGTGCCGCCCGAATCCGGTGGCCTTGTGGGACAACTTCGGATGGCTGTGGACAAGATCTTTGACTATGTGGAACGTACCAACTTTGCCACCCTTGGGGCCTTTGGTATTCTCGGTCTGCTGTTTGCTGTCATCTCAGTGCTGGGAAGTATCGAACAGGCCATGAATGTCATCTGGGAAGCCGAGAGTGGACGCCCTCTCGGACGTAAGGTGATGGATTATCTAGCCCTGATGATTCTGTTCCCCGTGTCCATCAATGTTGGACTTGCCGCCGAAGCGACGCTGAAGAGTGAGACCCTTTTATCCCGGATCAATGGTCTACTTCCCGTAAGCTGGATTTTGCCCCTTGTACTCAAAACGGTCCCTGTCATAGTGCTGGTTGCTACGTTCACAATCCTTTACCGATTTCTTCCCAATACAAAAGTCCGTGTCCTCCCGGCCTTTGTCGGCGGGCTGGTGGGGGGGATCGGATGGTTGCTGGTCCAGGGCCTTTATGTCTACCTTCAGATAGGGGTTGCCCGTTATAACGCTATTTATGGTTCCTTTGCAATTCTACCACTTTTTATGGTCTGGATATATGTTGGTTGGGTGGTTTTTCTGACTGGTGCCGAAACGGCCTTTTCGGTCCAGCACTGGCGCCGGTATGTCCCGGGCGTTGACACACTTGCCCCTATTGTTCGCCTGGCTCTTGCTTTTGACGTATTAGGCGGTGTTTTCGCAGACTATTCCCAACGTCACTCTGCGGAGAGAAACCGAATTGCCCGGCGTCTGGAGATTTCGGAAGCCCAGGTGGGAAAGGTGTTGGAAGACCTGGAAGCAGCTAAGCTGCTGAAACATTTGGATGAAGAGGCAAGTGAATATGTGCCTGCAGCCCCTGCGGAAAAAATTGAGGCAGTGGAAGTGGTTGACGCCATATGCGGCAGAAAAACACAGACCTCTCCCGGTGGTCAGGTGGCAAAACAGGTCTTTGATTCGGCACGTAAAGCTTTGGCCGGAAAAACCCTGGCGGATCAACTTTGAGGCTGTGAACTGCTGTTAAGCCGCATGGAGATGGAATATTGGGTTCAAGGGTGTAGAAAAAAAACCGCTATGATAGGAGGATTTGAAGCATGGAGATAGATTTAGGCAAGGTGTTGGACACATTAACGGTCTGGGTTACTCAATACTCAGTAAAACTGGTTGCAGCGATCCTCATAATCATCATAGGACGCTGGATTTCCAAACGTATATCAAGACTGATGGGGAGGCTTCTTGAGAAGAACAACGTGGATGTAACACTGGTCAGGTTTGCGGAAAATCTGACCTACTATGCCCTCATTGTTGTAGTACTTATAGCGGCCGTCGGGCAGCTTGGCATTAACACGACTTCTTTTCTAACTATTGTCGGTGCGGCCGGTCTTGCCATCGCTCTGGCCCTCAAGGATTCCCTTTCCAATTTCGCGGCAGGAGTCATGCTCACTCTCTTTCGGCCATTCCGGGTAGGAGATTTTGTGGATGCAGGAGGTGTCACCGGGACGGTTCAGGGCATTACCATGTTCAATACAATTCTTAATACCCCTGACAACCAGCAGGTTATTATCCCCAATGGTATAATCACCAGCAATGTAATCACAAATGTGACCGCCAATGATACCCGTCGCGTTGATCTGGTGATCGGTATCAGTTACAGCGATGACATCGCCAAGGCCAAAAAGATAGTCAGTGACCTGCTCCAGAAGGAAAAACGTGTTCTGTCCGATCCCGCACCAGTTATTGCCGTATCGGAGCTGGCCGACAGCAGTGTAAATTTGGTCGTTCGTCCCTGGGTGAAGACCGGAGACTACTGGACGGTACGATTTGATCTCACCGAGGAAATCAAAAACAGCTTTGACGAGGCCGGTATCAGCATCCCGTTCCCGCAGCAGGATGTCCATCTTTTCAATGAAAATCCTGCATAAACCGCAGGCCCGCGCATACGGTTCGTCCTACAGCAATTTTCAGACAGCCTCTTAGGGCCTGACACGAAAATTACAGACTTGATGGCTTTACACCGATAAAAAATGCATAGCCGGCACTTTAAAAACCATCCTCAAGACCACAAAGACGGACAGGCTCATGTCTCATCCATACTACGATCCTGACTATATCTTCCAAATCCTTGAAAAGGAAGGCCTTGTATCAAAAGAGCAGATCGCTAAATTAACACCCAAGCTCTCCATACCTAGACGGAAGGGCCAGGATCTTGTGCAATGGCTGGATTCGCTGCAACTCCCCCGGGCGGATTCCCCTGACACTGATCTGGAAGAAGCAGATATTATTTCTCTTATAGCAAGAGATCATAAGTGGACGTTCAGGCGATTGGACCCCTTACGCCTTGATATGGAGGTAGTGACAAAGACACTTCCGGCCTCTTTTGCTAAAAAGCGCCTGGTACTGCCTCTTTCTTGGGACGATGGAGAGCTTGAAATAGTCTGCTATGACCCCGAAGATCAGGAGCTTCAACAGGATGTCGAGAGGGCATGTCAGGCCAGGACCCGTATCTCAGTGACTCCCCGCAGAGACATCGAGCGCATTATAAGTGAATTCTTTGACTTTAAACAATCCATTGCTGCTGCTGAAAATGTGCTCAAAATTCCAACAGCGGATATATCCAACCTGGAACAGTATGTGCGGTTGGCATCTCCGGATATCGCATCCTCAGACAAATACATACACAAGGCAGTGGATCACCTTTTTCAGTATGCTCTGGATCAGCGTGCCAGCGATATTCACATAGAGCCAAAGCGAACACAGTCCCGGATACGCCTTCGCATAGACGGCATCCTGCACACCATCTACCGTCTGCCCAGGGTAGTACACGAACCAATATGCACCAGAATAAAAACCATGTCCAGGCTGGACATAGCGGAAAAACGCCGGCCTCAGGATGGTCGTTTGAAAGTTGCCTGGAAGGAGGACGAGGCAGAGGTCAGGGTATCTACTATACCGGTTGCCTTTGGTGAAAAAGTTGTGCTGAGGCTGCAAAGTGCGGAGATACTCTTCAGCGACCTAACCAAGCTTGGATTCTCAGAAAGGGACCTTCAGGCCTATAAGTGTTTTATTCAAAATAGCCACGGCATAGTACTTGTTACAGGACCAACAGGAAGCGGAAAGTCTACCACGCTTTACTCTACACTTCGACACCTCAGCTCACCGGATATCAATATAATTACTGTGGAAGATCCCATTGAAATGGTTTGCGAAGAGTTTAATCAGATAGCAGTGCAGCCACAAGTAGATGTGACATTTGCTTCAATACTCAGGAACATACTGAGACAGGACCCGGACATCGTCATGATCGGGGAGATACGGGATGGTGAAACCGCCCGGCATGCCATACAGGCAGCCTTGACCGGCCACCTGGTCTTTTCCACTCTGCACACCAATGATGCTGTCAGTGCGATTACGAGGTTGAAGGACCTTGGCCTTGATCCTTACCTTATCGCATCCACCCTGATTGGAATTGTTGCACAACGGCTTGTGCGTATGGTCTGCAAATCGTGCGGTAAACCCGTAATGATCCCGGCGGATCGGCTAAGGGCCTTTGGCTACAAGGCCTCAGAACACGCACAGGCGAAAAAGGGTATGGGCTGCAGCCGCTGCCGCCATACGGGTTATTGGGGCAGGATCGGGATCTACGAGGTCTTTTCTGTCTCTGATACAATCAGAGAAATGATCCACTTGGAAGAAAATGAAGAAACCATTAAAAAGCAGGCATTCAAAGAGGGAATGAGGACACTAAAGCACGATGCCTGCAGAAAACTTCTCTCCGGGATAACCACCATGGAAGAGGTGATCGGAGTTACCTCATCATAGAAGAAATTGATTAAAACCCTTCCTCTATAAAATTTTTTGCAAAGCTCTTAAGGCCCCTTTATAGGTATTTCCCTGTCCAGTCCGGCAATATTGAAGTTTGGGACTGTTTTTTCCAGACAATTCCATTAAACTGAATCTGATGCACGGATCAGGATTAGAATAATAACACCGAGCCTCTTACAAAAACCGGAATTTTTGCCAGAGGCTCACAATTATTGGAAAACATTGATGCTGGATCAAGAACAATTAAACAGAGATTATCCCTCGGACGTACAGGTCATCCATCTGGGAACCAGGGAGATTATCCTTATCGGCACGGCTCATATTTCTAAGGATTCGGTCGATTTGGTCCGCAGGGTGATAAAAAGCGAAACGCCGGACTGCGTGTGCGTGGAACTTGATGCCAAAAGGTACGAGACGCTGTCCAAAAAGAAACGTTGGGAATCTCTGGATCTTAAGGAAATCATCCGCAAAAAGCAACTCAGCACCCTGTTATTCAATCTGATGCTGGCTTCCTACCAGAAAAAGTTGGGAAACCAGCTTGGGGTATTACCCGGCACAGAACTTCTGGTGGCTGTAAAGACTGCGGAGGAAAAAGGGATTTCCATAGCCCTGTGCGATCGCGATGTCAGGGTCACTCTGCGGCGGGCCTGGCATGCCACATCCTTTTTCAAGAAAAACTATCTGCTGGCCAGTCTATTCGCTGGATTGTTTGATCGGACTGAAATCACTGAAGAAAAGCTGAACGAATTAAAGAAAACAGATGTCCTTTCAGAACTTATGCTGGAACTGGGGCAGGCCCTGCCGGAGCTGAAGCGGGTCCTTATCGACGAACGAGATACGTTTTTATCCGAAAAAATAAAGAACACAGAGGGCGAACGAATCGTTGCAGTGGTGGGAGCAGGCCATGTCGAGGGAATCAAAAAGGCGTTGCTGGAAGACAGGCATGCCCAGATGGAGGAGATCAATGTTATTCCGCCTGTCTCCCCGATATGGAAGGTTCTGGGCTGGTCTATCCCTGCGGTAATCCTTGCCTCTCTCGGAGTAATCGCATGGAACAAAGGGTGCGATGTAGCTGGTGATAATATTATTTACTGGATCTTGGCTAACGGCATTCCTTCTTCCATAGGGGGCATGCTGGCCTTAGCTCACCCGCTTACCATTGTCTCCGCCTTTGCCGCAGCGCCTGTGACCAGCTTGACGCCTGTCATCGGTGCCGGCTATGTCACCGCCTTTGTCCAAGTTTTGGTTCAGCCGCCAGTGGTCAGGGAATTTGAAACAGTACTTGAAGACATGTCCACACTGATCGGCTGGTGGAAAAACAAGCTGCTTAAAGTCTTTTTGGCTTTTTTGCTTCCAGGCCTCGGTAGCATGATCGGCTCCTGGATCGGTGGGTATGAGATCATCTCCAACCTGTTTTGAGATCAATTAATCATATCTCCGTTAATATGGACACCATTGCCGTTCTTTGCTATAAGTGAACTGAAGGCGTTTTGCGGTTCCCCTGAAGACATGGAGGGGCCAAAAAGTCCGGATCAAAGGGGGTTATATCGGATAACCTTCGTGAGATATGGTATTAACTTTTAACAAGGAAAAGAGGACTATGAAGCGAAGACTCACAATTTGGATTTTGGCATTGACCCTGGTCGGGGCATTCGCTCTCATCGGGTGCGACAAGAAAGAAGAAACAGGCGCTGAGCAGGATGTAAGTGAAATGGTCGAGGAAGGAGCCAAGGCAACCGAGCATGGTGCCCAGGCCGTTGGGGAAAAGGTAGAAGAGGCTGCTGGAACCGTTAAGGAGACCTCAGAAGAG
>JAUXDR010000145.1 GCA_030618205.1 Deltaproteobacteria bacterium
GCAGCAGTTACCCGCGAAATGGAACAGAAAAAGCAGATGGCTGCTACAGAAAGGGAGTGGGAACGCAAGGTTTATCAGCAGAAAATTGAGTTCCTGGAGGATACCATCGCCTCTCAAGAAAAGAAGGTTACAGAACTTAAAGATGACGCAAGCTCAGCCATGAAGCAGGTCCACCAGATAGCTGAAAAGGCCATAGCAGGAGCATCCCAGGCAAAAGCGTTTACATCAGTGAGAGAGATAGCATTAGAACAAGCCAAAAAGCCTGAAATTACGGGGAAGGCTGAAGGTTAAAATCTGAGCTTAGCGCCCTTCGGGCGGACTTAAAAATTTTGGACACAGATTTGATTACACAGTATAAACCTAAACCAGAGCCATATGTTGGTGTCGAGCAAATACATTATTTGCAAGCCTCCCAGTCGTCCTCTCCCAACGGTTTGTCCCAGTCAGGACTGATGGTCTTGCTCCTGGTCAGCTGACTATTTCATATCACCTAAACGCCCTCTTTAACCGCTCTTCTACTAATAGCGGGACAAGTCCATCAAGGCTGCCGCCAAAACGGGCCGCCTCCTTGACTATAGTGGAGCTTATATAAATCCAGCGGAACCCGGTCATTAAAAATACAGTCTCTATTTCACGGGATAGCTTGCGGTTCATTAAGGCCCGCTGGAGTTCGTAATCAAAGTCCGAAACAGCTCTTAATCCGCGCAGTATGGCACAAGCCCCATATCTGGCGGCAAGATCCACCAAAAGCCCGTCAAAACTGGTTATCTGTACTCTTCCATTCGTTCCTATGGTCTCACGAACCATTTCCAGACGCTCTTCAAGGGTAAACAGGCTTTCTTTAACAGGATTTATACCTATGGCGATCACTACCTTGTCAAATAGCTTTAGTGCTCGATCAACAAGATCCAGATGACCATTAGTTACCGGATCAAAAGTGCCCGGATATACTGCTATGCGAGGTGTGTGATTTGGTGATTGCATTATATTGACCTGTAAAACCAAAGTTCAGTCTGACCATATCTGCGGCTGTCCATAAGCTGAAGAGATGATTTTACCCTATGTTCTTTCTCCTCAGTCTCACGGCTGGATATAACTTGGTGAGGAAACTTTTCTCCCTTGAATTCTTCAATAACCATCCATCCCCTAGAGGCTAAAGCACAAGTCTCAACCACCCACTCCAGGGCTTTTTTACCAAGGCCCCGGGAATATGGAGGATCGGCAAATATCAAATTAAAGGGCCCGTATTTAAGAACACGATCAAGTGACTTCGGGCTGGTCCTGATATCAGCCCGGACCACTTTTGCGCGCTCACTAAAGCCACATAAACTGAGGTTTCGCCTGATAAGATCAAGGGACGATCTGTTACAATCTACAAAAACAACCTCCCTTACCGCCCTGGAAAGGGCTTCAATCCCTAGCGCCCCGGTACCGGCAAAGAGATCTAGAACATTGCACGATTCCCAGGGGAATTCCAGGCGGGCATGAAGGATCTGAAAAAGAGCCTCCCGCACAAGATCTGATGTGGGACGTAGACAGCGGCCTTTGGGCCCTATCAAACGCCGCCCCCGGGCCTGTCCTCCGGTAATTCGCATTAGACGTTAATCGTTGAAGCCGCCTATTTCCATTATCGCCAGAGCCACTTGCAAAATTCAAGTGTAAGTGGCTCATTATTGATTGATTGTGCCAGCCCGTTCAATGATCTTGCTCTCAGTCCACTCTGAGGGATCCTCCAGCCGATCAGTCTTGGGACCGAGATCATAGGACCCTGCAGTCAGTATGGCATCTATGGCCAGGGGTGCGGTATCCTGGGCATTAAAGACATTGACCAGCATGTTATAGACAAAATCTTCAACCCGTTTGGCCATTCTTTCCCTTATATCCCCGGATAGACCAAGCATCTTGTTCTCAAAAGGAAGGTTCAATTTTTTATAGTTACCTCCCTTCAGGCCCTTGGATTGGGCATCGGCTGTCATCTCCGCCCACAGTTCCTCTGTTACCCCTTCTCCTGTGACCTTGATGAAATTTCCGTCTTCGTCTGTTGCAGCATTGCCGTAATCGTTTACTTCAAGGCCCCAGGAGATCATCTGAAGGGCAGTGGCCACGTTGGCCTTTGTAGTATTGGTCTTTGAGACGATCTCCCTCAACCTGTCCGAGTTATTACCGGACGTGCCGTGCTGGGCCCCTGAGACCCTGTATTTGGCCAAAACCTCGTGAATCTCTCCGGTCAATTTTACCCGTATCCCCAAATCACTCGCCTCAATACCATGGGTGGAGCCATTATTAAGGGCTATCCAGTCCGGGAAGATATCATGGGCGTTAAGACCCTGTATCAGGAATAAGGCCTCATCAACTGTTGAAAGCCCTTCTTTTCCTTTGATCTCTCCCACCTCTGTCTCCAGACCGGCCCACTTGGGGACATAAGGGGCAAGTTGCAGATTTGCAAGGAGGTTTTTGTCATCCGGGAGGTGTGATGCATCAATTGCTATGGAGGTCATGCCGGCTTCAAACAGGGTGGGGATCTCTACCTTTGCCGGTTCAACATCTTCTTCTTTCTTGATGCCATAGTGGTCAGCATGAATTGCTACCGGTATTGTAATTCCCATCTCATTGCAGACCTGATCCACCTGCCTGGCCATGTTCCAGTAATTAATCGCGCAATAGGCATTCGCACCGCCTTCCGACTTGGCTATCTCTATTAATATAGCCGCGTTGGCCTTCTGCGCGGCAGCCAAAACGCCGCGAATGACAAGATAGTTTCTGCCATTAGCCGCAATGGTCATGGCCTTGCCTTTGGCCCGCATCGCCCTGTCAATGACCTTGCCGCTCACCAGAAGGGCCTTTGAGTTTGGAAAAAGCTTAACTACATTGGGCGGACGCCCTATTTGCAATGCCTTTTCAAAATCCGCGGAATAGTGACCTGCTTTCTCCGTCATGACAGACCTCCTTTTAGGTGGAATAAAGGCTGTAGGCTGAAGGCTGTTAGCTTAAATCAATTGAAAGAAGCTATATTTTCTGTTTTAGGTTTTAAGTCTTAAGTTTTTACCTTTCAGCCTACAGCCTACTATGCTAATCTAAAGATATTTTTCTGCCAGTAACTCTGCTATCTGAACGGCATTTGTGGCCGCGCCTTTTCTGATGTTGTCAGCCACCACCCAGAAATCAAGTCCGTTGGCCTGGGAGATATCCTCCCGTATCCTGCCGACAAGGGTCAGATCCTGTCCTTCGGCATCCAGGGCAAGTGGATAGACATTCCGTGACAGGTCATCAACGACCTTAATCCCCGGTGCCTTGGAAAGGAGTTCTCTCGCCTTGGATGCGCTGATCTTCTGTTCGAACTCCACATTGACGGCCTCGGAGTGACTATAGAACACAGGTACCCTTACAGCAGTTGCAGAGACCTGGATTTCAGGATCTTCCATGATCTTTCTGGTCTCATTCACCATTTTCATCTCTTCCCTGGTGTAGCCATTGTCCAGGAAGACATCTATGTGGGGAAGGCAATTAAAGGCAATCTGGTGCGGATAGACCCTGGCCTCTGGAGTCCTGCCCTCGGCCCAGGACTTCACCTGATCCTCAAGCTCAACTATGGCCTTTTTCCCAGAACCCGATACGGCCTGATAAGTAGATACGACAACGCGTTTTATCCGGGCATGGTCATACAATGGCTTAAGGGCCACAACCATCTGGATGGTGGAGCAATTAGGATTGGCTATAATGCCTTTTGCCTTGTAGCCTGAAACAGCATGGGGATTCACCTCCGGCACCACCAGAG
>JAUXDR010000179.1 GCA_030618205.1 Deltaproteobacteria bacterium
TTTAAGAAGCATGTTTTTTTGATGTCTTGAGGATTTAGGGGCCAAAATACTTATCTGGGAGACTATGGGAACAATGGTTTTTTTACAGTTTTTATTTAAAGGTGATATATGCTTAAAGCAGGGATTTTTTTGGATATTGAAAATCTGGTACGATGCGGGGGCTGGGGAATTCGATACCGCGTTGTTAGAGAGTTGGTAGAGGCTCAAGGAGCCACGGTACTACGGGCAAATGCCTATATGGCAATCGATTCGGAGCGGGAAGAAAAGGACATCGACTATAAGAGGAAAAAACAAGAGTATCGAGAAGCGGTCAGACGTGAAAGTTTCCACTTAGTTTTGAAAAAAGTCCAACGCTATAGAAATTCTGAAGGAGATATTATTACCAAAGCAAATGCTGACCTTGATCTTGCAATAGACGCATTATTACAGTCAGATAACCTGGATTACATACTATTAGGCAGCGGTGATGGTGATTTTTTCAGGCTTGTCCGGGCAATTCAGAACAGAGGAAAGCGAGTCGATCTCCTCTCTTTCTCCAACACGAGTGAAATTCTCAGGTGTGAAGTTGATAACTACTTTTCAGGATATATGGTTCCTGGACTCTTGCCGTCCATAGACAATTCGTCGCGTATTCGCGGTGTAATGCATGTCTTTAACGAGGAAAAAGGGTTTGCGTTTCTGGCTGTGCGAACCGATCTTGGTGTCTTGGATATTCGTGACGATGTCTTTTGCCATATTAGCGATTTCAGGCACAGAGACGGACGTGTTGTGACTGATCAGTCCTTTGCTCAATTAAAGACTAAGCAGACGATTATTGAATTCGAACTTGTTGAACGTAGTGATGGCAAGGTAAAAGCAGTTAATGCCACCGAGTTTGAACCGGAAGTGAGATGAGCCGAAGGGCCGGCCCACCATTCATTCTCATAAACTCTAACTTATTATATAATAGGCGAAACGCTGGCTGTTTTTTGCCCGGCATGTTGTCAGGAAAAAATGTCTGTGTCAGTCTGTGTGGGTCGAGCGAGCGAGCGGGTGGCTGATTATTGAAGGGAATCATTATATTGCCAGGTCTACAGACTCAGGTACTCAGCGCTGAATAAATCTAATCTGGTTCATCCCCGCGCCAGTATTCTTCTGTCCTCCTCAACTCCAAAACACCTTCCCAACCACCTGCGCTTTGTCTCAGACCACCACCGGTCAAATCGTCACGTCTCCCCATATTGAAACCATCTTCAATGAACTTCCGTTACCGCCTCACAGCTTCCCGCTTCCTTAAACCAAAATGGGAAAGTATTTCATCCCGATCCTGCCAGGTCCTTCGCCTGCAACCAACCAAAATACCGTGCCTGGACCACCGGTACCGGTCAGCGTTCCAGTGGAATGCCTGGTTCGGCGACATTACTGCCTTTTAATGTGACTTTTCCTCCTCTGTTTGACTTAAAACTCACCCGCCAATTCCTTTTCAATATCTTCAATGCTAGGTAGGCTGGATTTCAGTTCTTCAGGTAAGGTGCGAGTAAGTTCGTACTCGGAAATCCCGATTGGCTTTTTTAGATCACGAAGGGTATATTCCGCAAGAATCCGGTCTTTGGTCTGGCACAGAATAAGACCAATGGTTGGCTTGTCGGTTTCGTGTTTAAGTTTGTCATCCACCGCACTACAATAGAAGTTCATCTTGCCTGCATATTCAGGTTTGAAATCTCCTTTTTTCAACTCTATTACCATAAAACAACGCAGATTCAGGTGATAAAACAGTAAATCTATGTAAAAATCTTTTTCGCTAACCTCCAAATGATATTGTCGTCCTACAAAGGCGAATCCTTGCCCCAACTCTATCAGAAACTTCTCCAAATGTTGAACCAACCCAGTTTCAAGTTCACGTTCCTGAAATGGTTCCGTCAAGGACAGGAAATCAAAGATGTATGGATCCTTTAAGGCCTGCTGTGCCATGTCGGATTGAGGGCTGGGGAGTTGTGCCGAAAAATTTGTAACAGCAGTTCCCTGCCTGTTGTGTGCCTCGCTCTTAATCATCATCCCAAGCACATCGCGGCTCCATCCATTTTCAATAGCTTGCCGCATATACCACAATCGAGTTGGCAGGTCTTTGATCTTTTGCATGAGCAGAATATTGTGGCCCCACGGAATGTTTGCAACAAACCGTTGCAAATTTTCCATTATGTCTTTTCCATGCAAGGGAGCTACCATCTGAGACTCAGGTCTGACTTCCGAAGATATTTTTGCAACAGGTTGCTGCAAAATTAACGGCATACTGTATTCACGCGCAAAACGCATCATATAGCCAATATTTCGTTCCGAGAACCCCTTCACTTCGGGTAATTCGTTCCGAATGTCTTTTGATAGTCGGGGAATAACGCCCGCCCCCCAACCTTCGTTTTTTTGACGTTCAGCGATAATTCGTCCAATGTCCCAATACATAAGAATCATTTCAGCATTTGCTGAAAGTGTGGCTTTCACCTGAGCTTGTCGTATCCGGATTTTAACGGCGTCAAGTAACTGGCTGTAACGAGAAAGCTCACTTTTCATAGTCCAAGCCCTTTGCTCATGCTTCCATCTTTATTGTCTTTTTTATTAGGTCAGTCATGTCATCTCCTGCCGAACGCCAAAATCAGCGGCGGGGTTTTATCCGTCCGCTGGAAGAGATTGTGTACGCCCGGCATGGGCGTGAACTTATGGGGTGAAAGTCCCCTGTATATGAACCCCGTTCCATCATTTTATGATGGTAGCGAAAGTACTAGCCGAAGGCAAGCGCCTTCGCTATGGCGTCTCAAGAGGGCATCATCGCGAGGTGTCGTCCCTGTCTGCCGACAGGCAGGTGAAGGAAGCCGGAGTGCAAAGCTATGAGCCGACCTGTCTGCGTGCAACGCACAGGCAGGCGGACAGAAATAGCACATAAGGCCCAGTCTCCGGGTAAGTTAGCACAACATAACAAAGCCCAGGGTTCTAGAGATAGGGTAAATGCTGCGGTTGTGTAGCGAAAGTTTACCCTGTTGAATAGGGTTCCCTCCGGGAAATTCAACAGGGTGAACGTCCTTATCCGGGGAGATCTGTCTCTTATGTGGGGCCTATCTTTATTCAGTGAGATGTTCGGCTGAGGCTAACGGTCCCTTTTGTTTCGGAAGATCGTTGTCGCTTCAATCCCACAATTATCAATTATTTCAGCCGTGAAGTTCACTCAGACACA
>JAUXDR010000156.1 GCA_030618205.1 Deltaproteobacteria bacterium
GGAATGAGGTGCCGGATCCATTTGTCTGAGAAACCCTGTAAGGTCCTCCACTACTGCCCAAGGGTAGATGATCCAGCGCCATTTGACTATCCTCTGCCCGTAATAATCCGGAATAAAACCGGAGCTGGTCTTGTGCTGGATCACAGCCGTTCGCACCTCAGCCGGGTGTTGCTGGAGGAGATAAGTTAAAGCGGTTCGGAGCGTATCACCGGTGTCAGTGACATCATCAACAACCAGGATTTTCTGACCAGAGACATCTATATTCAATGGGAAGCGAAGAAGCGCGGCATCCTGCTTTTGCGCCCCCATGCCCCAGTGCTCGATTTTTATAGCCGTGAGGTTAGTGATTTCCAGGAAATCGCATACAATGCGGGCGGGAACATAGCCTCCCCGGCCAATGGCCACAACCAGATCAGGCCGAAAGGTTGTTTTAAGAATTCTGAGACTGAGGCGGCGGGTTAATTCATAGGTCCCGGCCCAGGAAATAAGGTCACACTTGAAACGCTTGGCCATGAGTGGTTTCCTTTTATTTCCCCCGCAGCTTCTTTGATATCGCAAAATGAAAAGTCGTACCTTTCTCTGGTCCCTGTTCTGCCCAGACCCTTCCTCCATGCCTCTCTGCCACATCCTTCACAATAGCAAGGCCCAAACCAGCACCTGCGACCCCTCTGGAGGTCTTCTCCCGCTGATAGACCCGGAAAATCTTTTCATATTGATCCTTTTTAATTCCAACACCATCATCGCTCACTGAAAGAATATGAAAGTCTTCATCTTCTTTGTAGCCGATCGTGATTTCGCTTAAGTTATCTCCGCCATACTTGAGCGCATTATCCACAAGATTGCGCAGGACCCTTGTGATTGAAAGCCTGTCTGCCTTGATTATATGATCTTTTTTAGGCTTTATCCAATTAATATGTCGGCTTTCCAAAACAGAAGAAAACTCCTCCTTTAACTCACCTAATATCCCCCCAATTCTGATATCTTCAATATTTAAAGGCGCAACCTTTGCCTGTACATATATATTTATTTTTTCAACAAGGGTTACTATTTGTTCAGATGTTTTTCGAATCTTCTCACAATAATCTCTGCCCTTATCATTTAAAATATGACAATATTTCTTGTTGAGGAGTTTGGAGAGTCCATGGATTGCAATAGCAGGGCCTTTGAGATCGTGGGAGGTCGAATAAGCGAAAAACTCGATCATGTTCTTTTTCTCAAGTAGTTCATCTTTCTTTTTTAGAATATTTTCATAAAGCCCTGCGTTTTTTACTGCTACGGATATTTGATTTCCTATTACCTCAAGAAGGTCTATCATTTCTTGATTAAGCTTAATCAGCTTATCAGATGCCAGGTTCATAACACCCACAACCTCACCAACGGCAATGAGGGGAACGCATATAATGATCTTGAAACCCTTGCTTGCGAGTAGGGCGGCCCTTTCCTTATCCTCAAGCTCCGAAACGTGTTGAGCAATGAAAGAACGTGTCCTGGCGGCCTTTCCTGTGAAACCTTCCATTATCCCAACATGTTCAAGACCTCCCGGGTCGGTTCCCCGGAATGCCGCCAGGTTCAAGTGACGCCTACTCTTGTCCATCAAGTAGATCCTGCAGGCATCAAATTCGAAATGTTCGAGCATTTTAAAGGCCGCCCCATTCAAAACATCATCGAGTTTCAGCGACGACGCCAGAAAGTTGCTAATGTCCAATATGACAGAAAGCTCCTTGTTTCTTTCTATCAAATCGGTTTCGCTGAAATCTATTGAGATATATTTTTTATCCCGTAACATCGGCAGTCTCTTTTTAAAATGGAAAAATTAAGGCCCTGGCTTCATTGTCCAGGTGGTCCCATCGGGTCCGTCCTGAAGAGTTATTCCCTTGGCTCCGAGTTCATCCCTGATCCTGTCTGCACTAGCCCAATCTTTTTCCTCTCTGGCCCTGGTCCGCTCCTCAATAACCTTCAACACATCGGCTTCTGTCATACCAAGAAGGCCCAGTGCCTCAAGATTCCTCTTTCTAAGATATGCATCCGGGTCTTTATTGAGCAACCCCAGCACCCTGGCGGCATCCTGGATTGCATCTGCTCCGAATTTCAAAGGTTCTATGTAAAGGGCCGAGGGCCTCTTTTCGGCTTCTTGGCCAAGGCGATTTAAGGCCCTAACACCATCAAAGAGGTGCCCAAGGGCCTGCGCGGTATTGAAATCATCATCCATGGCCTGGTCGAATCGATCTTTCAGATGATTAAGTGTATCTATTGTGTCCCTGGCCTTATCAGTGACGGGCCGTTGTTTCTTTATTGGTTTTTCTGACAGATGCCGTGCCTCGGAAAGGGCCGCATAGCATCGATCAAGGGCAGAGGTCGTCTCGGTCAGGGCCTCAGGGCTGTAATCAAGGGGACTGCGGTAATGCTTGGACAGAAGGAAGAGCCTCAGGACCTCCGGATGATATTTTCCCAGGATTTCCTGGATAGTTACAAAATTTCCCAGGGACTTTGACATCTTCTCGCTGCGGATCGTTACAAAACCATTATGCATCCAGAAACGGACAAAGGTCTTTCCTGTTGCCGCCTCGGATTGGGCACGCTCGTTTTCATGGTGTGGGAATATAAGATCCAGTCCGCCGCCATGGATGTCCAGGGTCGGCCCCAGATACTTCATGCTCATGGCTGAGCATTCTATGTGCCATCCGGGCCTGCCTGGTCCCCATGGACTGTTCCATTTGGGCTCACCGGGTTTTTCAGCCTTCCATAGCGCAAAATCCATGGGGTCTTGTTTCTGTTCTCCCACGGCTATCCTGGCTCCGGCCCTCATTTCTTCTACATTTCTTCTGGATAGGGCCCCGTAGCCGGGAAAACTGCGCACAGAGAAGTAGACGTCACCTCCGGAAGTATAAGCCCGGCCTTTATCTATCAATGTCTCTATGAGTTGTATGATTTCCTGAATGTGTTCTGTTGCCCTCGGTTCTGTGGTAGCACGAAGCACACCCAGTGCATCCGTGTCCTGGCAGAAGTGTTTTATCTCTCTTTCTGCAAGGGCCTCAGTGGAAATTCCTTCCTCAATGGCCCTGTTGATGATCTTGTCATCAATGTCAGTAAAATTCCTTATAAAATTTACCTCAAATCCTCTGTGTCTAAGGTGCCGGAGCACTGCGTCAAAGACTACGGCTGAGCGGGCATGCCCAATGTGGCAGCGGTCATAGGCCGTTATGCCGCATACATACATGCGCACATATCCTGAAGTCAGGGGCTCAAAGAGCTCTTTCCTGTGAGTAAATGTATTGTAGATTTTTATAGTCATGATGATTAAATGGCGGCTGCGTTACGCTTCAAGCAGTCAAGTATAAGAATATATTGAGTAACTATTCAGGTGAATAGACTGAAGGTAGAAGGCTAATAGGGACAAATCGTGCGTGATCACACAAAATTAGGTGTTTAGACTGAAGACTGAAGACTTTTAGGGACGAAACTTAGGGCGTTCGATCGTTGTGAGATGGTTGAAGTACTTCAGCCTTCAGCCTTCAACCTTCAGCCTGAATAGTTAAAGGAACTTTAGACTATCCGGTATTTAAGTTAATATTACTTTCAAGTACATTAGCTGAAGACAGCTCGTCTATATGAGCCTTTGGAGCTCCAGACGTGTTTCATGGATCTGTAT
>JAUXDR010000048.1 GCA_030618205.1 Deltaproteobacteria bacterium
TGATGCCTGGTGACAATGTAACTTTTGAGGTTTCGATGATTCAGCCCATAGCCATGGAAGAGGGAGTTCGATTTGCGATCCGCGAAGGTGGCCGGACAGTCGGGGCCGGCGTGGTAACCAAAATCACGGAGTAGTTATATTCACCAATTAGCGTAGAATTGAGGAATGAGGGATGATGATCCCAACCCAGAGGATAAGGATTCGTCTTAAGGCATACGATCACAAGCAGCTTGATCAGTCTGTAGGCGAAATCGTAGATACGGCAAAACGGACCGGAGCCCGTCTTGGCGGGCCAATCCCGTTACCTACTTCGATTAGACGCTTTACTGTTTTGCGTTCTCCTCATGTAGATAAAAAGTCAAGGGAGCAGTTTGAGGTCCGTACCCACAGGAGACTTGTAGATATCCTGGAGCCCACACAACAGACAATAGATGCCTTGATGAAGTTAGAGTTGTCTGCTGGGGTGGATGTTGAAATTAAGCTATAGGAATACGGCAATGTCGAATTTAACAGGGATGATGGGCCGCAAGGTGGGAATGACTCAGGTCTTTTCCGAGGACGGTCAGGTCGTCCCGGTTACAGTGCTGGAGGTTGGTCCGTGTACTGTGCTTCAAAAGAAGACAGTGAAGAGAGAGGGCTATAATGCCCTGCAATTCGGATTTTCTCCAAAACCTTTAAGCAGGCTGAATCTTCCGGAACAGGGCCAGGTAAAGAAAGCAGGGCTGTCTAATGGCTTTCGCTATATCAGAGAGATATCAGTAGAGGATCCTGATGCCTTTGACGTGGGCCAAGTCCTCACATTGAAGGATCTGGAGATCAGTCAGCTAGTAGATATAACAGGAGTGAGCAAGGGTCGCGGTTTTTCCGGAACGGTAAAACGTTACGGATTTTCTAAAGGTCCTATGAGCCATGGATCCAAACATCATAGAGCCGTAGGCTCTGTGGGACAAAGTGCTACTCCATCCAGGGTGGTTAAGGGCAAAAAGATGCCTGGCCGCATGGGAGGCAATCGTGTTACCGTGAAGAATTCCATGGTTGTTGACGTGCGACCTGATGAAAACCTGTTGCTGGTTAAGGGAGGTGTCCCGGGTGCTATCAATCAACTTGTATGTGTGCGATTAAAATAGAGGAGACCGGGCAATCCATGACAACCCTGGCAGTTTATAACGCACAGAAAGAGAAAGTCGGTGAGCTTACGGTGAGCGACACTGTTTTTGGCGTGACACCGAAGGAAGGCGTACTTCACGAAGTGGTCAAGTGGCAGTTGGCCGGAAAACGGGCCGGCACTGCTTGCGTCAAGACGCGGAGTGAAGTCAGTGGAAGTGGCAAGAAACCCTACCGTCAGAAAGGAACCGGCCGGGCCCGTGCAGGCAGCAATAAGTCGCCTTTATGGAAAAGAGGTGGTTCGGTATTTGGTCCGAAACCAAGGGATTACAGCTACAGCTTGCCTAAAAAGGTCCGCCGTCTGGCGCTGAGAATGGCGTTGAGCACAAAGATCGAGGGCGATCGTCTTTTAGTTCTGAGGGATTTTGGCCTGGAGCAAATAAAAACCAAGGACATGAAAGGTCTGCTTGACCGTTTTGATATAAAGAAGGCCGTAATAGTGACCGACACTCCGGATCAGACTCTGGAACTATCCTCGCGGAATATTCCCAATGTTAAGATTCTGCCTTTGAAAGGCATTAATGTGTATGATTTATTGAAATACGAATATGTGATAATCAAGGAACCTGCCGTTGGAGTGATCGAGGAGAGACTGAAGCCATGAAGGAACTGTATTCGGTGATAAAGGCTCCGCTGATTACCGAGAAGGCCACTTTACAGAAAGAGATGGCAAATCAGTTAGTCTTCAAGGTGGATCAAAAGGCAAATAAAATTGAAATAAAAACCGCAGTGGAAAAGATCTTTAAAGTAAAAGTGCTATCTGTTCAGACTATCAAGGTCAAAGGGAAGCCCAAAAGAGTCGGTCGGTTTACAGGTAAGCGTTCCGGCATTAAAAAAGCCATTGTAAGGCTATATCCTGGGGAAAGTATTGAGTTTTTTGAGGGTGTATAATGCCAATTAAAAAATACAAACCAACATCTCCGGCCAGACGCGGCATGACTGTATTGGTGGATCATGAAATCAGTGATAAGGCCCCGGAGAAATCATTGGTTGAGCCCCTTAAGCGCAGTGGCGGAAGAAACGTCTACGGAAGGATTACTGCCAGACATAGAGGCGGCGGGCACAGACGTAAATACAGGACAATAGATTTTCGGAGACATAAACTCAGTGTACCTGCAAAAGTGGCTGCTATCGAGTATGATCCCAACAGGTCTTCCCGGATCGCTCTCCTGAATTATCTTGACGGGGAAAAAAGATATATTCTGGCTCCTTTTGGACTCAAGGTCGGCGAGTTCGTTATTTCTGACGACGTAGCGGACGTACACCCTGGGAATTGCATGCCCTTAAAGAATATCCCCTTGGGTACTCAGGTCCATAACGTGGAGTTACGCCCGGGTAAGGGAGGACAGATAGTAAGGAGTGCCGGTGGTTCAGCTCAGGTAATGGCCAAGGAAGGCAAATACGTACAATTACGCCTTCCAAGTGGAGAAGTAAGAATGTTTCTTAATACCTGCAGGGCTACTGTTGGTCAGGTAGGAAATCTCGATCATGAAAATGTTAAACTGGGCAAGGCCGGCAGGAGCCGGTGGCTTGGGAGACGTCCGAGGGTGCGTGGAGTAGCCATGAATCCCGTTGATCATCCCATGGGTGGTGGTGAGGGGAAGTCTTCCGGCGGCAGACATCCTTGTAGTCCGTGGGGAATGCCGGCAAAGGGATATCGCACAAGAAAAAAGAACAAGCCCAGCAATGCCTTCATAGTACGAAACAGGCACAAAAAGAAGTAGTTTTGGGAGAATTCAGGAATTGAAGGCATTTTATTTTTATAATATAGGAATTTCCATTTTTGGACACAGATTACACGGATGACCATGGATTAGGCAGTGTAATCATTGAAATCCGTGTCAGAGATTTTTTAAATTCGCCCGAAGGGCGCTAAGTTCTGGAAAATAGGAGAAAACAGGTGCCAAGGTCGGTAAAGAAAGGTCCTTTTGTTGATGATCACCTGATGAAAAAAGTGATTAAGGCCATTGAGACTAAAGACAGGCGTGTCATCAAGACCTGGTCTAGACGATCCATGGTTGTGCCTGACATGGTGGGACTCACCTTTGCAGTGCACAATGGCAGGAAATTTATCCCTGTATTTATTACTGAAAATATGGTTGGGCACAAGCTTGGTGAGTTTTCGCCAACCCGCACCTATTACGGCCACGTTGCTGATAAAAAATCCAGGATTCGGAAAACGTAAGAGAGGGCATGGCACTAATGGAAGCCAGGGCAGTTGCCAAATATTTAAGAATTTCTCCGCAAAAGACTCGACTGGTTGCTGATGTGGTTCGCGGCAAGTCTGTGGGAGAGGCGTTACAGATCCTCAGCTACATGCCCAAAAAAGGCGCAAGGAAAATTAAAAAGGTGCTTGAATCAGCTTTGGCCAATGCGGATCAAAATCCAAATATCGATGTGGATATTCTGTACATTAAAAAAATCATGGTGGATCAAGGCCCTCAACTGAAGAGATTTCATCCCAGGGCAATGGGCAGGGCCTATAGAATACAACATCGTTTCTCCCACATAACGATAGTATTGGATGAAGGATAAATTAATATGAATGGGAAAGTTAGGAGGATACCTTGGGTCAGAAAGTAAACCCAATCGGCCTCAGGCTAAAAATAACGCGTACATGGGACTCGCGCTGGTTTGCCGAGAAGGAGTATTCCGCCCTGATCCTTGAGGACTATAAGATCAGAAAGTTCATTAAGGGTCGGGTCAACCATGCAGGAATATCCAAAATTGAGATAGAAAGGGCTGCACAGAGATTACGCATCCGCATATTCACCGCGCGTCCCGGAATAATTATTGGTAAAAAAGGTGTGGAAATCGAGAGCCTGAAGCGGTCTTTGGAAAAAATGGTCAGACGGCGGATAATGATTGACATCACAGAGGTCCGAAGACCGGAAATAGATGCACAGCTGGTAGCTGAAAACGTTGCGGGGCAGCTTGTGCGACGCATTTCCTTCCGGAGAGCCATGAAGAGGGCTATCAGTATAGCACGCAAGTTTGGCGCGCAGGGTATAAGGATTGCTAGTGCCGGCCGTTTGGGTGGCGCTGAAATGTGCCGCACTGAGTGGTATTTGGATGGCAGGGTCCCGCTACATACCCTTCGGGCCGATATTGATTACGGCGTGGCTGAGGCAATGACCACATATGGGGTAATTGGTATCAAGGTATGGGTGTTCAAGGGAGAAGTCCTGCCTGACAAAGAGTCTGAAGTCGCGGCAATGCAAATATAGTTGATGGTATTAGCGTGTCCCTGTTGGAGGGGAACAAATGCTTAGCCCAAAGAAAGTTAAATATCGCAAGCAACAAAAAGGTCGCATAAGAGGCATGGCACAACGTGGGAATAGCCTGTCCTTTGGCGATTACGGCCTTAAGGCTATTGGCCGTGGCAGGATCACAGCCCAGCAGATAGAGGCCGCCCGGATAGCTATTACAAGGCGCGTTAAGCGTGGTGGAAAAATATGGATACGAATATTTCCAGACAAGCCTATCTCTAGTAAGCCTGCCGAGACCAGAATGGGTAAGGGTAAGGGCGCAGTGGATTCATGGGTAGCGCTGATAAAGCCAGGCAGGATGCTTTATGAGATGGAGGGTGTAGATGAGGTTTCCGCCAGGGCAGCTCTGAGGCTGGCACAATATAAACTGCCCGTTCCTACTAAGATTGTCGCTAGGAGTGAAATGCCATGAGCATAGCTGATAAACTCAGGGAACTGGGCATAGAAGAAATTCAACAGAAAGAAAAAGATCTTCGACAGGAGCTTTTTAATCTTCGGTTTCAGCAAGCCACTCACCAATTGGAAAACATAATGAGGATTCGTACTGTGAGACGTTCAATAGCAAGAGCTAAAACAGTACTGGCGGAGAAAGCTATTGATTGATTACACTGCAAAAATTGTGAAACATGATTATGCTCAAAAAGTCTGGGATGCATTCCTTCATAGATAATGTTGAATGCTAAATGTTGAATGTTGAATTGTGGAAAAAGATTTAAAAGACATATACCTTAATTCAAAATTTAGCATTTAGCATTCAACATTTAATTGCGCGCCGCAGATTGGACTTTTTCAGCGGAATCATATCATCTATTCATGGATGCCAAAAACTCGGCGTTGTTTTCTGTCCCCTTCATTTTGTCCAGGAGGAATTCCATGCTGTCTACCGGGTTTAAGGGTGACAGAAGTTTTCGCAAGAGCCAGATTCGATTCAACACATCCTCGGGCAGCAGCAACTCTTCTTTCCTGGTGCCGGAGTGGTTGATGTCGATTGAGGGGAATATCCGTTTGTCAGTGAGCTTTCTGTCTAAATGTATTTCCATGTTTCCAGTGCCCTTAAACTCTTCAAATATGACCTCGTCCATTCGGCTTCCTGTATCCACAAGGGCAGTGGCAATTATTGTAAGACTACCCCCTTCCTCGATGTTTCTGGCAGCTCCGAAGAAGCGCTTGGGTTTCTGAAGCGCATTGGAGTCTACACCCCCGGAGAGGATCTTGCCACTGGGAGGAACTACGGTGTTATAGGCCCTGGCAAGCCTGGTGATACTATCCAGAAGTATCACCACGTCGCGTTTATGCTCCACCAGGCGTTTTGCCTTCTCAATAACCATTTTGGAGACCTGGACATGGCGCTGGGCCGGCTCATCGAACGTCGAGCTGACAACCTCAGCCTTTACAATGCGTTGCATGTCTGTGACTTCCTCCGGTCTTTCATCTATGAGCAGGACAATCAATATGACCTCGGGGTGATTTCTGGTGATACTGTTGGCGATATTTTGGAGGAGCATTGTCTTGCCGGTTCGGGGAGGTGCGACGATAAGTCCTCTTTGGCCCTTACCGACCGGAGTCATAAAATCCATTATCCTGGCGGAATAGTTATCTGAATCGGTCTCCAGGTTGAAGCGCTCATCAGGATAGAGAGGTGTGAGGTTATCAAAGATTACCTTATCAAAGGATGCCTCGGGGGCATCATGGTTCAGGGATTCTACCTTTAGCAGAGCAAAGTATCGTTCCCCCTCCTTGGGAGGACGGATCTGGCCGGAGATGGTGTCGCCGGTTTTCAAAGCAAAACGTCTGATTTGTGACGGAGATACGTATATGTCATCCGGACCTGGCAGGTAATTGTAGTCCGGGCTGCGAAGGAAACCAAATCCATCCTGAAGTATTTCCAGCACACCCTCGCCATACACAGAACCGCCATTGGCGGTCTGGGCCTTAAGTATAGCAAAGATGATCTCCTGTTTACGCATCCCGCTGGGAGAATCTACGCCCAGGTCTTTTGCTATTTTGTGAAGTTCACCCATGCCTTTACGTTTTAAATCAGCTAAAACTATTATTTTTACTCTATTTGCTTTTGATATTTTAGGCATGGTTTTACCTCTACGGGGTTTGCGTATTCTTAAAAGAGTCTGCGGGCGTAAATTTTTTGAAGAGATCCAAGTTGTAATGAAGTCCGAAAAAACACAGCAATTGTATTATAAAATAGGCTTAAACTAGTCGCCTTTGGGGGAGTTTTTTGATTAACTGCATACTGCTCCACACCAAATGTAATTTGTAATTTGTTGTGAAGTGGGATGGCTTTTGCAGGATTTTAGCCGCGGGCAATGTTGCACCGTCTCTGCAAGATGCGACAGGTTAGCCTATAAAACCAGAAAAACGCAGCCCACATCAAGATAGGTAACGTGTTCTATATTTAATTGTTTAGTATCAGCAAAGGAATATTTAGCGTTTGAAAGCAGAAGGATTCATACTAACCATGAATGCCACGGTTTTTATTTGTCAAACCTGAATAATGGCCAGAAAATGGCCATTTATAACGTGGTGGCTTATACTTAATTAATCGCTTCCAAAGCCTGAATAAATAACATAATAATACAATTACGGAATTGTCAATGGCTTTTTTGTATTAAAACGGATTTTTCCAGCCCAGACGTGAATTCAGGCGCACAAGAAGAGTCAAGACCTCGTTTACCGGGGTCGCAACTCCGAATTCTTTGCCCATCCCGGTAATGGCACCGTTAATGTAGTCGATTTCAGTGGGCCTGTTTTTTATACGGTCCTGGAGCATGGAGGACCTGTTTTCCGCAGTTGCCTTACACACTGAATTAACCATATTGTGGGCCTCTTCAAGTGAAAGGCCCAAGGCAATGTCCTTCTTTAATGACAACGTCCATGCCTCAG
>JAUXDR010000008.1 GCA_030618205.1 Deltaproteobacteria bacterium
CCCCTGGTTTCCACAGACTTTATGGGAGACCCAAGGTCCTCTATTGTGGATGGCGCATGCACCAAAGTTATTGGGGACAAGTTGATCAAGGTCATGTCATGGTATGACAATGAATGGGGATACTCCAACAGGGTATTGGATCTGATCCTTCACATGAACGCTCACAAGGCCCTTTAGTGGCAGAAACATGACGTAATCGTTAACACGAGGAGTAAAATAATTACAAATATGATAGCATCGGAAGCCCTCCGCGCAAATCTTGAGACCACAGCCGTCCGGGAAATAGAGTTTGACTCCCGCTACCAGGTTCTCCGGGACGCAGTCAAGGATTATCAGGGCATAATTAAGGCTGTCGATAGCCTTCTCTTTGAGCTGCACCATCCATTTCGCAACTGGGAAGTTGTGATTGGAGATCTGAGGTCATTTGCCCTCAAGAATCTTGCTACTTACAGCCGTTCGCCTCAGGGACCTGAAGCCATCAGAGTGCTTTTAGACACCTTCTCTGATGTCATCTCCCAGGCCCCTGAAAATGACCAGAAGACCGAAGCAGTAAACGGACTCCTGGCCTTTCTGGAAAAGATCATTCAAAAAGTAGATACTGAAAAGCTTCTGACAATCCTGCCTGATATTGAACATGCCTTTCACAGGCTTAAAGAATCCAATGCGCATGTGATTAAGGCTGTTGCCAGGAGCTATCACCCGGTATCACACCTGATACAAAATCTTTCCAACCGCCTGGATGGGCAAAAAATCCCTCCGGGGTTGTGGGATGAAGCGGGAAGACTTCTTGTTGAAGTTCAGAAAGCTACCTCTCAGTACTGGCTTGAGCAAGAAGACCCTGTTAACTGGCTGAACAGCGCTATTGGACAGTTCTCCATGGGACTGGATTCTGAAGACCTGGAAAAGACGCTGGGACTTATCGATCCGGTCTCGCATAAACAGCTCCAATCCTCTCTGGAAGACCTGAAAATTGAAAGAAAAGTGCCTCTTAAGGAAAAAGACGTCTTGGAACTGGCCAGGCGCCCAGGCTATCTGGATATAGTGAATCAGTACAGAAAGATTGTCCAGGACCTGGGCCGTCTGTCGTGTCAAATCCCGCCCGTATCATCAAAAGAGCAGGCTTCCCCCAATCAAGGGGCCGGATTATACCTCCTATTTCCATTCCATCTTATTGAAACAGAAGGCCTGTCCACGATCCACGAGGAAATCCTTCGACAGATCAACCGCAGCCTTTTGTATCTTATACGCACTGCAGACCTGGAGCAGCTTCAAGAGATCCTTTCCAGAAGCTTTGCGCTGCTAAAGCAGCAAGTAGGACATTTCCCAAGGACTGCACTTCAGTGCATCGAGGCCCTGGGTTCAGAAGTAGTCCGCAGGGACGACACAAGGCTTATAGAGCTTTTTCTCAATCAGGTAGTCCGGTTTGGCTTCAACCCCCCGGGGATTAAGGGCGTAGATGCCGAATGGCATATCTTGAGTGATCCTGCTCACCTGCAGAATATTCGTGTCTGGTTAAAATTTGTAGAACAAAGAACCAGTATCTGCGGCACCCTGTTGTCAGCCCTTATAATAAATCTTAAACTGGCAGGCACATGCATCCGGGATACAGACCTTTTTCAAAAAGACGTCAGCCGACTACTCAACTGCGACATAGAGCCGACTTACAATCTGGTCAAACAGTTGACCAAGATCCTGCCGGTTTACTTCAATGAGATAGGAGCAGAGGGTCTTCTGAGGGACGTGTCCACAGAGTTGGATGAGATATCTCACCGCAAGGACCTCCTTATTCACTTTCTGAGAAAACAGAGCCATGTAGAAAGCAATAACCTTATTGTCGATTTCATAGAGGCCATTCTGTGCTTCTGGTTCAGCAGGCAAAAGGAAGGTCTGGGCCCCTTCTTGCCCCCTGAAATCCTGGAGCAGGTTCCTGACCATGGCCCTTACGTGGATCATGTCCACAGACTCATACGGCATCTGGCGGATGTGCTGGATCTCAAACGATTTACCCACAGTGTAGATAGCCTGCTTAATTTGGAAAAGGACCGGCTCTCACAGATACTGTGTCAAGTACAGGATATCCCCCATCAAGAGAGAAGACGTGTTGAACTTCTTATCCAGATGTACAGGCTTGAGGCCCATAAGTACAAGCTCGGCACCCAGGAAATCCGTCATCATCTGGAGGAAGCCAAAAATCTGGGTTTTGAGGGACTGGATAAGGTACTTGAAGTCCTGGATGTGGACGACGATCCGGAGCGGTGTCTTGAGGTAATCCTGGACCAGCTTGATATCCTTAAGGGTATTATTCTCAGTAAAGAGCAATTTGAAATCAGGGAGGACATATACCACAAGCGACACATAACAGTGGACATTCCTTCAATGTATGGCCGATACCATGAGCGCAAGTTTGACGCCCTTAGCCTCAGTTTCCGACTGGAGAACCTGGCCAATATTTACTTCGAACAACTGATAGCTGAGATAGATTCAACCTTCATCTCAAGGTCTATTTTTGTGCGCATTCTGAGATACCTCCGCCTTTTTTGGAGAGCCGTACAGCTAGACGGAGTGTATTCCAGGAAGTTCGCCACTTACCTCGGATTGCTGGAAAAATCCCTTGAGGTCAGGCGATTTGCCTTTTCCCAGTACCTGGACGTAGTGAGAGGACTGTCTGAGGGGGTTAAAGACATTATCCATGTCTATTACATAAGCCCCCATCAGGACAATATCTCTCTTATTATTCGCCAGTTGGGCAAACACAACCTTCTTCCAAAATACAAGACTGCTGTAAAAGAAGCTGAAAACGAGACTCAGCTCATTCATCAGATAACAGAATGGTTCCTGAGAGACCTCATCTCCGGCACCTTTGGTCTCCAGTATCTGGACAACTTTATCGCCCGGGTATACCAGGTGCTTGGAGAGCAAAAAGAAAGACTGGATCACAAGGAACTTGATTTAATGTTGAGCTATGATCCGAATCAGATCTTGTGTCCTATACACAGTCCTGAACAACAGACAAAAAACCTCATACACCTTGGTAACAAGGGCTTTAACTTAGTGCTCCTGGCACAGGAGGGAGTACCGGTTCCACCAGGAGTAATAGTCACAACCGAGGTCTTCAGGTGTTACCCGATTATCCGGAAACTGCCCAGTGTATACAGAGAATTCAAGTCACAGCTTCAGAAAGCCATTGGAGAGATGGAGCGCCAGACCGGACGCAGGTTTGGCGATCCGTCAAATCCCTTGCTCTTATCGGTAAGGAGCGGAGCGGCCATTTCCATGCCGGGGATGATGTCAACAATCATAAATGTGGGTAGTAATCTTGAAATCATAGAAGGCCTGGCAAAAAAGACAGGGAAAGCCTGGTTTGCCTGGGACAACTACCGCAGGTTTGTGCAATCATGGGCCATGTCCTTTGATCTGGACCGTGAGATGTTCACCGAGCTTATGAATAATCACAAGCGCCGGTACGGAGTAAATCAGAAAAGGGAATTTACCGGAGACCAGATGAAAGAGTTGGCCCTGGTATACCGTCAAGCCACACTGGACCACGGCCTGGAACTGGAAGTTGATCCTTTTGAGCAGCTCCTTGTGGCCATACGGCTAACTCTTACGTCCTGGGAGTCTGAAAAAGCAAAGAACTACAGGGAAATAATGGAGATGTCCGATTACTGGGGCACGGCTGTGATAGTGCAGGCCATGGCCTATGGAAATCTTGCTGAGACATCCGGTACCGGCGTGGCCTTCACGCCAATCCATACTGACCATATAGACAGTATCAGCCTGTGGGGCGACTTCACTACCGGCAATCAGGGGGATGACATTGTAAGCGGTCTGGTTACTACATATCCGATTTCAATAAAGCAGGAAAAAGCCATGGGGCTTGATTCCGAAATGACTCTGGAAAATAATTTTCCAAAAATTTACAATACCTTGTTATCCATGACCAGAGAGCTCATCTACGAAAAAAGATGGGATCCACAGGAGATAGAATTTACCTTTGAAGGCCCGGAGAGCAACCAGCTTTTTATACTCCAGAGCCGAAACATGACCACAAAGAGGCGATACATCGTTCAGGTCTTTGTACCATCAGCAGAATTGGAGGCCAGCTACCTGGGCAGAGGCATTGGGGTGAGTGGAGGGGCCGTGACAGGGAAGGCCGTGTTCACCCTCTCTGAGATTAAATCCTTCCGCGAGAAGGAGCCCGGGACCCCATTGATCCTGATCCGGTCAGACACGGTCCCGGACGATATCAAGGAAATTACTTTAACAGACGGCCTGCTCACAGCAAAGGGAGGGCAGACATCTCATGCAGCCATTATTGCATTTCGTCTGGACAAGAACTGCATTGTGGGCTGCAAGCAGCTAAAGGTCTCTGAAAACCAGGGTTTTGCGCGGTTACACGACCGCATTATTCGTTCCGGTGACTTTCTGAGTATTGACGGCAGAAACGGCTCGATATACATGGGTAAGCATGCCACTCAGATAGAGGAAGAGATGTCTCTGGTTTGAAAATTATATATAGAATTTTGCAGGGGGAGATACGGTCGTGATCAAATACATAGATGAGATTCCACTGAAAGGCCAAAGGGTCCTGATGAGGACGGATTTCAATATCCCCCTGGACGATTCCGGCAATATCACAGACGACAACCGTATCAGGGCGGCCCTGCCAAGCATACGTCACGCCATAGAGGCTGGAGCACGACTGATACTTTGCTCGCATCTTGGCCGCCCGAAGGGACAGAGAATAGAAAAATTCAGCCTGAGACCAGTGGCCAAGCGTCTTGGGGAGCTGATAGGCCGGGAGGTATCTCTGGCCCCGGACTGCATTGGAGATGAAGTGGAGAACCAGGTCAACTCCATGTCAGACGGAGAAGTGCTGCTACTTGAAAACCTAAGGTATTATCAAGGAGAAACAAAAAACGACCCTGGTTTTGTAGAAGCCCTGGCCAAAATGGCCGATATATATATAAATGATGCCTTTGCGGTATCACACCGGGCCCATGCCTCAGTGACCGGAGTACCCGGCCTAATTAAAGAGTGCGCAGCCGGTTTTCTTATAAAACAGGAACTTTTATACTTCAAAAAGGCCATGGAAGAACCTGCCAGGCCTCTGGTGGCCGTCCTGGGTGGTGCCAAGATATCCGGCAAGCTGGAGGCCATTAAAAACATACTGAACCGGGTGGATAAGCTGATAGTCGGCGGGGCAATGGCCAATACGTTTCTGACAGCGCAAGGCATTGATATAGGAAAATCCCTTACTGAGAAAGATCTGGTAGGCACAGCCAGGGCCTTAATTGATCAGGCAAAAGATACAGGTATCAAATTCTACCTTCCTGTTGACTGCGTCATAGCACAGGATCTTGACATAAACGCCGAAACCAGGATCGTCCCAACCCAGGAAATTCCTGATGATTGGATGGCATTGGACATAGGGCCTGCAACGTCAGACCTTTTCAGTGAGGCCCTTTACAATGCCAAAACCATAGTGTGGAATGGCCCAATGGGGGCCTTTGAGCTCGATCCCTTCAGCCATGGTACAATGGCCCTGGCGCATGCAGTCGGCAGCAGTCAGGCCCTCAGCATTGTAGGCGGAGGAGATACCGATCTGGCCATCCACAGAGCCGGTGAAGTAGAAAACATATCTTACATGTCCACAGGTGGTGGGGCGTTCCTCAACCTTCTGGAAGGAAAAAAATTGCCAGGCATAACGGCACTTGAGGAGTGTAGTAAAAAATGAATTTTTCAAAGAGAACACCTATTTTAGCAGCTAACTGGAAGATGTACAAAACCGTGGCCGAGACCCGTGACTTCCTTAAAGTTTTTTTGCCCCTGGTGAATAACCTGACGGAAAGAGAGATAGTAATTGCGCCTCCGTTTACTGCCCTTTCAGCAGCCGGTGAAATCATTAAGAAAAGTGAACTTGTGACACTGGCAGCTCAGAACATGTACTTTGAGCAAAAGGGTGGCTTCACTGGTGAAATATCACCAATCATGCTCAAGGAATTCGGAGTCAAGTGGGTGATCCTAGGGCACTCAGAGCGCAGGCACATTTTTGGAGAAGAAAATAGCCTTATTGCCTTAAAGGTCAAGTCTGTCCTGGAAAATGATTTACTTCCAATCCTGTGCATCGGAGAAAAATTGGAGGAAAGAGAGGCCGGACTTACGAATGAGATACTTGAAAAACAGTTATCAGCAGGTTTTTCAGAGGTAGGTAGCGAAGAGGCAGGCAAAGTAGCAGTTGCCTATGAACCTGTATGGGCAATCGGTACAGGTAAAACAGCTACCCCGGATCAGGCACAGGATGCCCACATCAATATCCGGTCATGGCTTACCGGTCGTTTCGATTCCGGTATTGCAGGGCAAATTCGAATATTGTATGGTGGCTCGGTTAAACCGGAAAATGTTAATGAATTAATGGCGCTCCCTGATGTAGACGGAGCTCTTGTTGGCGGTGCATCTCTCAAACCAGGGAGCTTTGCTCAGATTGCCAGTTGCCGGGTCGGTTAATTAAAGGATATCTTTTGTACACTATCTTAATAGTAGTCCACGTTATTGTATGTGTCTTCTTGGTTCTTACTGTCTTGCTCCAGCAAGGCAAAGGGGCTGCGATAGGTGCTGTATTCGGGTCCAGTGATACCATTTTTGGCAGTGCGGGACCAGCTTCCCTTCTGCACAAACTCACTACAGGACTGGCAGTGCTCTTTATGGTTTCTTCTCTTGTTCTCACCTATTTGTCAGCTCATAAGGTTGAGGATTCGATAATGCAGGACGTGGAGGTAACTACCAGTCCTGTTACTACTGAACCAGTTGAACCTGCTGAAATTCCTGAAACTGCTGAAACTGTAATTCCTGAAGCTGCTGAAACTGTTGAGACTACCGGGACTATTGTAATTCCTGAGACTGTCGAAACTGCTCCTGCACCAGTAACCGGGGTTGAGGAACCTGAGGCCTCTAAATAGTCTTTTGCCGAAGTGGTGGAATAGGTAGACACGCCATCTTGAGGGGGTGGTGGGCAAAACCCGTGGGGGTTCGACTCCCCCCTTCGGCACCAAATTTATCTTGTGTAGGGATTCGCAATTCCTAATTCCACGACTGGCTTATCCGGATTCTCTAACGCCTCTTTTTTAGCGGAATTGTGAAATAGAATTGACTTCCTTTGCCATATTCACTCGTGGCCCAGATCATTCCATTGTGCAAAGCGATCAGACCTCTCGCGATACTGAGCCCAAGGCCGGATCCTTCATACCGGCGCGAAGCAGATATGTCAGCCTGCATAAACTTTTTAAAAATTTTGTCAAGATCCTCATCTTTAATCCCGATGCCTGTATCCTCTACACAGACCTCTGCAAATATGGGCGACTCGTAATGTTGAATACCATGATCGGATATCTTAGCACTAATGGTTATGCCTCCCTCATGGGTAAATTTGATCGCATTGTTTAACAGGTTTATTAAAACATGCTTGATCTTATCCTCATCGCCACAGACTAAAGGCAGATTCTCTTCAATATCAATATCAAGGGTTAGCCCCTTTTTGGTTATCATTCCCTTAAAAAAGGGAACTACTGAATCAATAAGTCCTTTGAGATTGAAATGAACTGCTTCTATCTCAATTTTCCCTGATTCTATCTTGGAGAGATCGAGGAGATTGTTTATCAGTTGTAAAAGGTGTTTTGCATTATCGATAATTTTGCCCAGACTTTTTTCCTGTTCCTCGTTGATTCGTCCGTCAACTCCGTCTAATAGTAAATCTGAGTATCCGATAATGGAATTCATTGGTGTCCTGAGCTCATGAGATATGTTCGCCAAGAATGCTGATTTAAGCCTGTCAAGTTCTCTAAGTTGGATATTTGTTTCTCCCAATTGTGCTATTAGTTTTGCCCTCTCGTTTAACAAGCTGATTTTTTTCAGCATACTTTCTTTCACTCTATCTCTTTCCCGTCGTACTTCCGCCTCAGAACGTTTCAAGCCAGTGATATCACGGGCAGCGGCAAAGGCACCCATTATCTGTCCTGCTTGATCTCTATAGAGCGAGGCATTGTAAGCAACAATAGTCTCAGTTCCGTCCTTGGCCTTCATGACCAGCTCGTAATCCCGAACCTCCCCTGTCTCAAAGACCAACATCGCTCCCTTATAAGCCCGCTCCGGATCTGTGAAATAATCAGCAAAGGGGGTCCCTATCAGTTCCTCTCTAGTCCTGCAGGTAGCTCGGATCGTAGCCTCGTTCACATCCAGAATAATCCCCTTCTGATCAAAGGTTACCAGGGGATCGAGGCTTGTCTCAATTAATCCGCGGTTGTAGCGCTGAAGATTCTGTATTTCCTGCTCTGCCTGCTTTCGCTCTGTACGGTCAACGTCAGATTGCCAATAAGCATTATTGACCGCTTCAATAAAACCTTGCCACTCTTTGGGAATGGACTCCAGGCTGTCGAAATACTGCTTGACCTGGCGTTTCAATAAAGTGTGGACATCTTTCATTTTTCGTAACCGTTCACGGGATTACAACGCCCGTTTTACCGCGACCCACCGATCATCAGCGTCACTTACCACTTCTTTTCACAGGTAATCTAATCGTAAAGGTAGATCCCTTGCCTGGTTCGCTTTCCACTGAGATCGTGCCCCTGTGGGCCTGAATGATCTTGAGTGCATAAGTAAGGCCGAGCCCGGCATGAATCTTTGAAGTAAAAAAAGGGTCTAGAATATTCTTGAGTTTGTCTTTTGGGATACCGATCCCTGTATCGGATATCTTGATCTCAATATATCCCTCGCTGACACGGCTGGCGATATTTAGCATGCGCGTCTTGTTTCGCATTGCTTCAATTGCGTTCTCAATAAGATGGGCAAACGCTGCCTTAATCTGTTCTCTATCAACAGAAATATCAGGAGGTTTTTTCATTAACTCGGTTTTGACATCTACATGGTTTTCTTCAAGTGCAGGTTTGTATTCTTCAATCGCTTCGGCAATAATCTCATTAATATCTGCCGGCTCTCTATAAGATATTACAGTGGTCTTCAGCTCAATGAGCTTTTTTATCATGTGTTCCAGAGTCTCAACATTTTGTACAATCAATTCCAGATATTTTCTATTTGGATCACTCTCAGAAAGGGATTCAGAGATCCTCCGCGCAAACCCTCCTATAGTAACAAGAGGGTTCCTTATCTCATGCGCTACTTGATCCATCATCTTTTCTAATGCTTCTGTCTTCTCCGCCTCCAGCAATTTCTTGCGCTCTGCCTTCATGCTGAGCAATGATCGTATTCTTGCAACAAGCTCTTTATAATCAAAGGGTTTGGCCAGATAATCATCCCCGCCGATATCGAGACCTTTGACAGTGCTGTCAACGTCGCCCTTGGCAGTGAGGATGATGACAGGTATGTGTCGGGTGCTTTCATCTTCCTTGAGTCTTTTGCAAACCTCAAACCCATCCAGTTTAGGCATCATAATGTCCAGCACAACCAGATCCGGCTCGTATTCAGCGAATCTCTCGAGGCCTTCTTCGCCGTCGTATGCCTCAGCGGTATCATACCCATCAGCACGGAGCCTCTTTCTCAAGAGGTCTACGGTATCTACGTTATCCTCTACAATCAGGACCTTGTTCTTGTCCACTGAATAACCTATATTGCTTTTTTCGCGTAGTATTCGATCTGCTCCGGCAACTCGCGAACGTTTATCGGTTTTGAAATATATCCACTGAATCCCGCCTGCAAAGCCTTTTCCTCGTCACCCTTCATTGCATGTGCGGTCAATGCAATTATCGGGGTATGCTTAAACTCCTCTCGAAGCCTCAGGTTTTTCGCGACCTCATAACCTCCCATCTTCGGAAGAGCGATATCCAGAAGAATAATATCCGGCTGTTCCGCAATCGCCTTTTCCAGGCCATCTTCTCCATCAACCGCTTCAATTATCTGATAATCCCTGTTTCTTAAGATCTTGATTACCAGTTCTCTACTATCCTGGTTGTCCTCAACTATCAGCAATTTTTTCCCGGAAACCTTTTCTGTTTCTTTCATGTCATCCCCGTTTGTTAGGTACTTTTTATCTCATCAATTCTATCTTTGAGCTCTTGTGCGAGATCTTCTTCTTTAAGTGCATCTTTGTTTAATATACCACGCAACCTACCGTCCAGAGCGTCTTTCTCTTTTTCGCTCAAGTCCCTTTTCGTAATAATAATAAGGGGGATATGCCTAACATTTTCATCTGTTTTAATGTATTCGATTACATCAAAACCATTCACCTTGGGCATTGTCAGATTGAGGATAATCAGGTGGGGCATGAAACTCTTTACCAACTTGATCGCATCCTGGCTGTTATAGGTTGTCTTTACCTCACACCCGACGTCTTGCAGGGTATGTTCGATCAGCGATACTGTATCTGTTTCACTATCTACTACAAGTGCCCGTTGTATTTTGCCCGTTTTTTCCAGATCTCTTATTTTTTTAAGCAGAAAATTTTTATCCAGCGGCTTCACCATATATTCCGCAGCACCCAGACTGAATCCCAGTTTTTTATTATCCACAATTGAAAGGACAATTACCGGGATATCCCGGGTCTCTGGCGTACTTTTAAGCTCCCGCAGTACCTGCCATCCATCCTTTTTCGGCATCATGATATCCAGGGTAATGGCTACAGGTTTAGTCTCCATGGCCTTTTCAACTGCCCTTTTCCCACTGAGAAGACCTACTATTTTGTAGTCCTCTCCCAGAGATTTCCTGATAATATCAATGGCGTCCGGATTGTCATCTATTGCCAAGACCGTCTTTTTCGTAATGCCTTCTTCGGCCGACAGCTCCGCCTCAGCGGTTTTTGACTCCTGTGACTCAAGCACCAATTTTTGTACTACCTCACAACTCTTGCAAAAATCAACCTTCTCCGGATAGGCACCGATTTTCAGGCCGGTGCAATGTGTCCCAAGAATGAGCCAGCAACGTTTATCTTCACTGTCATAGGCCGGACAGCTCGACTGTCCACAATGGATGTATTCGTGACACCTTACCGGTTTGCCGGCATATTGGGGGTCCTTCAAAAAGGTCTCAACAGGCACCCCGAAGTGCTCAGCCAAGTCGTCAGCCGCTCTTAATTCTATGATCGGCTTAGCTGAAGATTCAAGTGTCTCTTGTTTGAGCGGAATAGTGAAATAGAATTGACTTCCCTTGCCATACTTGCTCGTGGCCCAGATCATACCGTTGTGCAATGCAATCAACCCCCTCGCAATACTGAGCCCCAGGCCAGTCCCGTCATATTGGCGGACGGTAGAAAGGTCAGCCTGCACGAACTTGTCAAAAATCTTACCGAGGTCCTCATCCTTTATCCCGACGCCTGTATCCTCTACACAGACCTCTGCAAACATGGGAGACTCGCCAGGTTGAATACCGCGATCGGATGTCCTGGCACGGATGGTTACGCCTCCCTCATCGGTAAACTTGATCGCATTGGACAGCAGGTTCATTAAAACATGATTTATCTTATTCTTATCGCCATAGACTAAAGGCAGATCCTCTTCGATATTAAAATCAAAGGAAAGACCCTTTTGGGTTATCATTCCCTCAAACATGGGAATTACTGAATCAATGAGTCCTTTGAGGTTGAATTGTTCTGCTTCTATCTCAGCTTTCCCTGCTTCTATCTTGGAGAGATCGAGAAGATCATTTAACAATTGCAAGAGGTGCCTGGCATTATTAGAAATTCTACCCAGACTCTTTTCCTGTTCCTCGTTAATTGGTCCGTCAACTCCGTCTATCAGCAAATCTGAATATCCGATAATAGAATTCATCGGTGTCCTTAGCTCGTGAGACATGTTCGCCAAGAACGTAGATTTTAGTTTGTCAAGCTCCCTGAGTTGGGTGTTTGCTTTTTCCAATAGTGCTATAAGATTGGTCCTTTCGCCTAACAAGTCGGTTTTTCTGGCGACCTCACTTTCAAGTCTTTTGCTGAATTGAGATGCCCTTTGAACCATGTAGTTAAATGCGTTGCCCAGTACACCTATTTCATCCTCTGACTTTATGTCTACCGAAACAGACGTATCGCCTTCTGCAAATCTCTTTGCCTTGTCAGCCAAATCCTCCACAGGGCGCCTGATGAATCTGGTCACCATAAAATAAATTATGGCAATGACTATCGATATTCCAATAACACTCATCACTATAGTCCTATTCCTGGCAGCAGCGACCGTCCTATAAGCATGCTGCACATCCGCTCCTACTATCATGCCACCGAGAACTTTCCTTGAAGAGCCATGACAGTGATAGCAGTCTTCGTCATTCAAAATAGGCTGGATGGTGATAAGGGTTTTTCTGCCGGCAAGTTCTACCTCAAATGCTTTTCCTGGTGTCACTCCTGACTTCAATGCCTTGCTTAAGGCCGCTAGTGCCTCCTTATCATGAATAGAATCCGCAACCTGGGTCTTTACCTTTTCCTCGTGTGTGGACCAGGTTATCTCTTGATCAAAACTGCATATCCATGCCTCGATGTCTTCCATCTTTGTCCCGACGTCGGACAAGACTGCCTTGATAGCCTCACTATTTCCAACATGCATTGGATATGTTATGCCTGAATAGATCGATCCGGACACGTCTAAATTAAGAGTTTTCACCAACTCCATCCTGTCTCTTGTCCCAAAGTATATTCTCAAGACAATTTCAGCCGCCATAACCAGCACTATGCTGATTATTACAGTAGCCATTATCTTGTTTGCAAAACTCTTTCTTATAAGACCAAACATCCTGTCCTCAACAATACGGTGCCTGCCGGGACCGCTAATGTGCGCCTCCGTGAATCAAGGGCTTGTACCTGAAAGCCTTGACCCTTTCTGATATATGACACTCCTCACAGTCTTTCATGGTCAGACTTTTCTTGATATACTCAGGGCTCTTTTTCTTTACATGGAATTCACCCGGGCCATGGCACACTTCACAGCCTGCGTTCTTCAAGTGAGGGGTCTCCTCAGGACTGACAAAGCCGCTCGGTTTACCATATCCTGTTGTATGACAGAAATAACACTTTTTGATTTCTTCCTCGGTAAGGCCCTTTTTCACCCTTTGAATGCTCTCGAACGAAATGCTCTTCTTTGCATATTTGATGAAACTACTATATTCCTTTTGGTGACAGGCCTTGCACGCTTCTGAGCCGATATATTTTGGTGTTTCAGTGTTATTTTCACCTCTAACCTTTTCAGGAATAAAGATGATGATCGTTAATATTGCCGTGACAATGGCAAGGAAGTATCTCATTTTGCCCCAACCTTAATGGCCTCTTTAATCAAGGGAGCCTCATGCGAAGCCGTTGATAGTCATGCGTTTTCCAGAAAAAATCATAGCAATATTATTCAGCGGCCGCTATCTATTATAATACTAGTCCTGTTTTTGTAGTAGCAACGCCATTTAGCCTTGTCAAGCATAGGAATATGCTCTGGACATAAGACGATTGTGCT
>JAUXDR010000118.1 GCA_030618205.1 Deltaproteobacteria bacterium
GTGGTGATAAACTCTATCTGCCGGTAGACCGGCTGGGACTGGTCCAGAAATATATCGGGATAGAAGGTCGCGTTCTACGGCTTGACCGGCTGGGAAGTTCAAGCTGGCAACTTGCGAAGCAGAAGGTCAAGAAAGACATATATGAAATCGCCCACGAACTGGTTGACCTCTATGCCTCAAGAAAGGTGAGCAAGGGCTTTGACTTTTCACCTCCTGATGCCATGTTCCGGCAGTTTGAAGCCTCATTTCCCTATGAAGAGACCAGGGACCAGGCTGCCTCAATAGAAGAGGTCCTTTCTGACATGCAGGAACCCAGACCCATGGACCGGCTGCTATGCGGTGACGTGGGCTACGGCAAGACAGAAGTTGCCATGAGGGCCGTATTCAAGGCTGTTGAAGACGGAAAACAGGCGGCCATACTGGTACCTACCACTCTCCTGGCAGAACAGCACGAACGGACATTCATACAGCGGTTTCAGAGATATCCTGTTATTGTAGAAGCCCTCAGCAGGCTCAAGACCAGACAAAAGCAGAGAGAGATCCTTGCCGGGATCAGCCAGGGCCGGGTCGATATCATTATAGGCACACACCGGCTGCTGCAGCCGGACGTAAAATTCAAGGACCTGGGACTGCTGATCGTAGACGAGGAACACCGTTTCGGGGTTAAGCACAAGGAACGGCTGAAAAGGCTCAAGCAGACTGTTGACTGTCTTGCGCTTACCGCAACACCAATCCCAAGGACTCTTCAGCTCTCACTTCTGGGAATCCGGGACCTTTCAACAATCAATACGCCTCCCAGGGACCGCATACCTGTCAAGACCTTCATGGCCGAGTTTGATGACTCGTTAATAAAAGAAGCTATAGAACGGGAGATTAGCCGCGGCGGCCAGGTATTTTTTGTTCACAACCGGATAAAGGGCCTGTACAGGCTGGCAGAGCATATCCAGCGCTTAACACCTGACGCCAGGATAGAGGTCATCCATGGACAAATGAATCCCAACGAACTTGAGGAGATCATGATCCGGTTTGTAAGGGGTGATATTGACTGCCTTATGTGCACTACCATCATAGAATCCGGTATAGATATCCCGTCTGCAAACACCACGATTATAAACCGGGCTGACAAGCTTGGGCTTGCCGATTTGTACCAGCTTAGGGGCAGGGTCGGAAGGGCCGGTGAACAAGCATATGCCTATCTTCTTATTCCCCGGATATCCGAGATGGGAAAAGAGTCCATAAAAAGGCTCAAGGCCATTATGGAACTCTCTGTGTCCGGAGGCGGATTCCGCCTTGCGATGCAGGACCTTCAGATTCGCGGGGCCGGGAACATACTTGGAGTCTCCCAGTCAGGAAGTATTGCAGAAGTAGGATATGAACTCTATCTTGAATTACTGCAAAAGGCTATAGACGAGTTCAAAGGGCTCCCTCAAAAAGACGAAATAGACCCGGAAGTAAACCTGGGCATACCCGCGTTTATCCCTGAAGAGTATGTCCCGGATGTGGAACAGCGTCTGCTCTTATACCGGCGAATGGCACGACTGGAAGACAACGAAAAAGACGCGGATTTTTCACTGGAACTCAGAGACCGCTTCGGCCCGATGCCGGAAGAAGTTGCGTCTCTACTTAAGGTAATGGGGATAAAACGCACGCTGAGGCTGCTGAACGTGATACGGCTTGACAGGAATTTTTCTAATAAGAAAGAACGTATTGTCTTGGGTTTTGGGTCCGAAGGCCCACCTCATTCTGAAAAACTCGTAGAGGCAGTACAAAAAAACCGGCAGTGGCGCCTATTGCCGGATGGTAGACTGATTATTTCTCCTGAATTTGTTGAAAAAGATGGGGATAGCCTTGCAAGCATTAGACAGACCTTGCAAGTACTACTAAAAATGGCTACAAAGGGGTAATTTCGTTTGAAACTTGAAATTTGAAACTAGAAATTTGGGAGAGATGAAACAAAAGCATGAAGTCCAAATTTCCAATTTCTATTTTCCAATTTCAACATCAGGCCCTGATTTTTCGGAGTAAGCATATGAGATATATATTTTCCCGTACCTTTTTCGTTGTGTTGGCTGTCCTGACATTTGAGGCCAATCTGGCATACGGTGTCATAGTCGACAGGATAGCTGCCATAGTAAACGGAGATGTGATCACGCTTTCCGAGCTTGAAGGCTGGGCGCAACCCCTGGTTCAGAAGTACACCAATGAAGAAATGAGCAAAGAAGAGATAGAGACAAAAAGGCAGGAAATCTTTGCCCAAGTCCTGCCACAGTTGATAGATGATCGTCTTGCACAGGAAGAAGCCAATAAACTGGGTATAAAAGTAGGTGAACAGGAAATCGAAAGGGCCTTGGACCAGATATGTGAAGACAATCATATAACCAGAGATCAGCTTTCAGAAAAACTTGCATCCGAAGGCCATACACTCGAAGAATACAAAAAGGAGCTAAAGCAACAAATTGAGAGGGCAGAGCTTATAAATGCACAGGTGCGCGCGAAGATAGTAATAACTGATGAACAGGTGAATGAACATCTAAAAGAATATCCTTTTAAAAACAGCTCCGATGACCCACTCTATATAATGCAACACATATGTACTACATTTGAAAAGGATGATCCTGAATCCAGAAAGGAGGCCAGGAGACGGATCGAAGAGGCCTACAATGCACTAGGGGAAGGAAAAGTTTTTGAAGAAGTGGCAAGACACTATTCCGATCTCCCATCAGGCCAAGACGGTGGATACCTGGGCGCTTTTACCTTGAAAGAGATGGCACCCTTTGTCAAACAGGCTGTAGTCAACCTTAAACCAGGCGATTTTAGTAACATAGTTGATACTCAGGTGGGTTGGCAAATCTTCAGGTTAAAGGAAATAGTACAAAGCGGACAGACTGATCTCGATTCGGCTCAAATAAAGGAAGTCAGAAAAGAACTCTACCGCAAGCAAATAAATGTCCGGTTTGAAGAGTGGCTTAAGGAACTACGTTCAAAGTCAACTATTCAGACACTTCTTTGATTTTTTTTCTGTAATATTCCGAAAAAGAAAACATGTTTAAAGAATCCTTAGGGGAATACCTCAAGCGGGAACGGGAACTACGCCAGATTTCCCTGGAGGAAGTTGCAGAAGGCACCAAGATTGCGATCTACAGGTTAAGGGCTATGGAGGCTGGCCGCTGGGACAAGCTGCCTGCCGAGGTCTTTGTGAAAGGCTTCATAAAGAGCTATGCTGAATTCATAGGTCTTGTTCCGGAAGACGTCATCCTTCGTTACCAGGAGATCCGTGCTGCTGATGAAAGTCCTGACGAGCCAACTGAGCCGGCATATAAGCCGTTATTTAATTATGTAAATAAAGTCTCTCCGTTCAATAGAGACTTAATCAGTGCCGCAGCAGCGCTTTTTCTCATCCTTTTATTGCTTATATTGGCAATTTGGTTCTTCTGGCCCTCGGATGAAAAACACGAAACAGATCAAAACCTCACGCCCCCCGCGATCACTTCATCGAAAGAAAGACCTATTGAACACTCAAAGCTCAAAGCTGAAAGCTCAAAGCTATCATAATCAACCCTTTCAGCTTTCAGCTTCAGGCTTTCAGCTCTTATACGGAATAATATGCCTGAGATCTTCAAAAGTCCTGCATTCGTAATTTCAGGCCAGGACCTAGGAGAATCCGACCGGCTTATCACCTTTTACACAATGGCCAGAGGAAAAATGCGGGGCATTGCCAAGGGGGCAAAAAGGAGCCGACGCCGCTTTGTAAATGCACTTGAGCCTTTCACCATGCTCAACCTGTCTTTAGCCCTGCCGCGCACCACAGGTTTGAACAGAATCGACTCTACCGAAATCCTGGATAATTTTCCACATCTAAGACATAAAGTCGAATGCTATATCATGGCCAGTTTATGTTGCGAGTTGGTAAATCTCTGGACAAAGGAAAATGATCCTCAAGAAGATCTTTTTAAACTCCTTCGATGGTACCTTAACTCCCTCAATGAGGGCCTCCGCCCAAGAAAGACCACTCTCTTTTTCAAGACCCTGCTTCTGACCCTGGCAGGTTATGCCCCTGATTTTGATCAATGCCTCCTCTGTAAAATGCCACCGATGGGCGATCACGTAGTCTTCAAACTTCATGCGGGAGGATTTATATGCAGCGGATGCCGGAAGGCAGGGGAAAGAACCCATAAAATAAGCTTGGGAACACTAAAGTCCTTAAGGTATATTCAGAAAGGACCTCTTGACAACCTCCATAGACTGACTATGACAGATGCGATACTTGAAGAGGCCTGGTCCCTCATGAAAAGCCTTCATTGCCACCATTTGGAGCGGGTACCTGCTTCTTATGTAGCCGTTAACGGCTTGAAACTTGAAATTGGAAATTGGAAATTCGGGGGAAAATGAAATGAGTCTACGAGTTGCCAAATTTCCAATTTCTATTTTCTAATTTCAA
>JAUXDR010000141.1 GCA_030618205.1 Deltaproteobacteria bacterium
ATGAAAATGATGCATGGTGCATTCTTTTTTGCCTGGACAAAGAGGTCTCTTACCCTGGAAGCACCCACACCAACAAACATCTCCACAAAGTCAGACCCGCTGATAGTGAAAAACGGTACATCCGCTTCCCCGGCTATGGCCCTGGCCAGAAGAGTTTTCCCTGTACCGGGTGACCCGATCAGCAGGACACCCTTTGGAATTCTGCCTCCGAGGCGGGTGAACTTTTTGGGATCTTTCAAAAAGTCGATTATTTCCCCCAGTTCCTCCTTGGCCTCTTCTATGCCTGCCACATCTTCAAATGTAACCTTGGTACTCTGATCAGTAACAAGCTTGGCCTTGCTGCGACCAAAGGACAGGGCGCGGCCACCCCCTGTCTGCATCTGTCTCATGAAGAAAATCCATACACCTATGAGGAGCAACATGGGAAACCAGGAAACCAGCAATGCAAGATACCAAGGCGTATCCTCGACCGGTTTTACCTGGATAGTAACCCCTTTTTCTTTTAATAAATGCATCATATCGGGATCCTGGACAGGTATTACAGTGAAAAAAGGTGCCTGGTTCTCAAATGTACCGTCAAGTTTGTCTCCTTGAATAACAACACTGGTCACCTCACCTTTTTCAACATGTTCCAAAAAGCCGCTGTAAGGGATCTCCGGTATTGATTTCTGAGGCTCGTTAAAAAGATTGAATATAAAGACCATCACAAGGCCAATAACAAGCCACAGGCTCAAGTTCCTGTAAAAGGTGTTCAAAAGTAATCCTCCGCTACAGTAGTATATTTTTCAAACATAAATCAAAAAACATAATAAATCAAAATAACGAATTGAATACAATAATTATTTGCCGTCCTTCACGACAAGTCAAAAGTAGTTTACACTTTGTTGATCTTGTGTTTTGGCAGTGAAATTTGAAACTTGAAACTTGAAATTGGGAAAAACATAAAGATGTAGATGCGTTACCTAATTTCTAATTTCTAATTTCCAGTTTCGCCATCGGCATTCAATTCGACAATACACGCTTTTTCGAAAAAAGTGTAAACTGGTGAATGAAAGATGCCAATTATTTTACTTTATCCACTTAAGGGACAGGGCCTTTCTGCTCGTTTGAACGAGCCTATAGGGATGGGAGACTTCAACCCCCACTACTGCCACTACTTCCTTGCCACTGGCGAGTAATGGCAAAGAACCTCTGACCCCACGGGGAATTTTGCTTGAGATCAGGAATTTCTTGAGCTTAAAAGGCGCTGGGGCGCCCAAGGGCCAAAAAATTTCCCCAGGCCTTCTTGTCCTGAGATCCAGAGGAAACTTAACGGCCTCAGGATTCAACCACAGGGGCCTGAAATACTCCTTTCGATTTCGGGACCTAAAGTCACTCGCAACATCTGAGAGTAAAATGTCCACGTGTCCCTTTCCACAAGGGGCAGGCCAACGCCCAGGTCCGGTTACGCTTATAGAACAACTCTTGCCATTTGAATCGAAAATCAGTTCTTCCGGGTCGGAAGAGGAAATAAACAGCTCTTCATATCTTCTAAAGGCCACAGCACCTCCGGGCAGCCTGCATGAGGCGCAAGGGTCTCTACAGGTAGTAACCAACTTATCTATCCCCAAGAGATGGCCGGCTCTGATCCTTCCGCTGAATAGTCTTAAATCCCTCAGGGCCATTCTGTAGATCCTGCGGCGAATCGGCCCTGGATACTCCTTAACCTTTTTTACACTGAAGCCCAGTTTTCCCTCCCGGGAAGAAGATGATAATGAATCCTGATATGCCTCTTCTGCCATCTTTTCCAACAACTGATGATCTTCTGCCAGCATCTCTGCCGTGCGATTAATAGTACGTACAATGGCGGGATTGAAATCCTCAGCCAGAAGCGGGAGGAGGTCTTTGCGAATACGATTGCGCAGATATGCCCTGCTATTATTAGATTGATCTATTACGAATGGGATGCCATGGACTTTAAGATGGCCCAGGATTTGCTGCCTGGTTACACCCAGCAGCGGACGGACTATGCAGTTGTCTCTCACCCATGGAATTCCACTGAGCCCCGGAAGGCCCGCACCTCTGATCAACCGCAGCAGTACTTCTTCTGCCTGGTCGTCAGCAGTATGTGCTGTGGCAATATATGTGCTCTTAGTTTCAGTACGCACACGTTCCAGAAATTCATACCTGAGGATCCGGGCGGCTTCCTGAATTCCTATGTCCTCTCTGTCGGCAAAGGCCCTGACATTGCCATGCTCAATGGAGAAACCGAGTCCAAAATCATGGGACAGTTTCTCAACAAAACGGGCATCGTCTCTGGATTCCCGGTCCCTGAGGCCGTGCTCAAAGTGGGCCACCTCAAGGCCCAGCCCCCACTGGCTACTCAATAAATACAGAATATGCAGCAGACAGACCGAATCCGGCCCGCCTGAAACCGCCGTTACTATTTTGGCTCCGGGTTCAAAAAGTTCCTTGCGCCTGACAGTCAGTTTGATCAATGAAGCCAGAGGTGAAATCTCAGACTTCGGGAAAGATGACGGATGGGCCTTCCTGGCACCGGATCTTAACAAGATCAGCCACATCCCATACATGTATTAAGAGCTGCCAGGATAACCATAATCTGCAAGTGTTCACGGAACGTTGAAATTGGAAATTTGGCCTTCATGCTTTTGTTTCATCTCTACCTAATTTCTAATTTCAAGTTTCAAGCCGTGAACGGCAAACCTGCATCAGTGCCCGGAGGCTCTTAGTTCCTGTACCAGCGTTAACGGAATCTCCCACTTGTTGAGAGGACTGATCAAATAAAGCCCGTCAGCGAACGGAGTGATGTCGTCAATCAGCTTCCTGGTGAGGTCCAGGGCCACCTTGCGCTGGTCCTCGACCTTTTCATACTTCCGCAGACACTCTCGAATCTCCCTGGGAATTGAAATGCCTGGGATTTCGTTGTGCAGGAAATCCGCGTTCCTGGCAGATATTAGGGGGAAAATACCCGTGAAAACCAAGAGGTCCAGGTGTTGCGTACGTTCCATCATGGTCTCTACAGTATCTCGATCAAAGATAGGTTGCGTCATGACAAAATGTGCGCCCAGATCGGCCTTTCGTTCCAGCCTGCTGATCTGGAGATCAGGATTGGTGGGATGATAGCTGAAGGCCGCACCAATAGAGAAATCGGTCCGCTTTTTCATTGAGGCCCCTGCCATGTTCAGCCCACGGTTGAACTGATCTATCATCTGTACCAGACCAAAGGAGCGGACATCGAACACTCCGCTCACACCGGGCTGATCCGTGGAGGTGGCCGGATCTCCAGTTACAGCTAAAATGGCCTCTAATCCAAGGATATGAGCTCCCATGATCTGTGCCTGAAGACCCAAGATATTCCGATCCCTGCAGGTCAGATGAAGCACCGTCTGTATCCCTGTCTCCTCCCGCATTCTGTGTGCAAGGGACAGATTGTCCGCTCGGAGAACGGCCAGGGGATGTTCGGCGAGAGTGATTGCATCAGCGCCGGCATCCGCTAAGGCTCGTGCTCCAGTGAGAACTCCTTCTATATCCAGATGCTTGGGAGGATCCACTTCCACAAGCACAGGGATGCGGTCGGATCTCAGGCTCTCGATCATTCCGCCCCTGCCAATAAAGTCCTTTCTGTCTTCAGGCAAATCAGAGGATTTCTCCACGCTGGTTACAACCCGTATGGCCTTGTGTCTCTTGATGTGGAGGTGCTTTCTGAATTCATGGATATGGGCCGGTGTAGTACCGCAGCATCCGCCAATCAACCGGACACCGAACTTGACCATTTCAGCCACCTTTTCAGCCATATAGGCCGGCGGTGTCGAATACACCATGCGGTGTTCCACGACCTCAGGTAGTCCGGCATTGGGAAACGCTGAAAGGAAAACTTCATCCTTAAGGGGAGACAGCCGCTCAACTGC
>JAUXDR010000183.1 GCA_030618205.1 Deltaproteobacteria bacterium
CCTGCCAGAAGATCACCGCCAAAGTAACTCCCCACGTTTGGAAAACAATAGAGCCAGGCCTGAGGATGGACATTTATTCCAATTTCCCCGGGCCGGATCAGATCAAAGCGGTTAACCACCGGAATATATGGTTCCCTGCAGATATGGCCTGGATCAAGACCTAAAAAGAAATGGCACATAGTGGTGTTGCCGGCCAATGCAATAAAGCAAATATCCTCCGGGCTTATGCCATGTCCTGCCACAATTTTCTGTACAGAGGAGTTAAAAAGGCCAACGACTTCAGACTGCAGTGTCTCCAAGCCATTGCCTTGCCCTGCAAAAATGATCCTTTCCAGGATATCCTCACCGTGGACCCTTTGTGGGTTGGTTTTTGATAGAGTAGAAACGATCTTGCCGGAACCAAGGTCCACCAGGTAAAAGACCACGGTCGTGCTTCCAAGATCCACAGCCAGTCCGTAAGGCCGCAGAGGATCGCCCGCAACGCTGACCCGGGCGACTTCCCAGCCAGAAGGCCCATCCAGCACCAATGTCTGCACCTTGTAGCCAGAGAAAGGTAGAATGTCAGGCAAGACTTTGCAGATCTTTAAAGGGAACAGGGGCGGCTGACCCAGGATAGACTCCAGGGCCGCTCTTGCACGTGACTCGTGACTGCGGTTGTCGCTAAGAGACGGACAGGGGAGATCCAGACTGATTGCGCGGGCTACAGGGTCAAAACGCATAAGCGCTAAGTTGTTTTATAAACGTTCACAGGTTGTATTGAAAGATGTTCATTAGTCCATCCGTTGATCCTTTTCCCGCTCGGTCTCGTCCGGAGTCACATCGATAATAAGAGAGCTTGCGTCCAGATTACTATTGGTTTCACTACGCCTTGCACATTCCTTCTCAAACTGGCGCATGACCTTGCGAACACGCCATGCCATATAGACGGCTGCAATGGAAAAGACTACCAAAGCGCCCAAAAAAAGCGGCAGGGCCACAAAAAAGGCGGCCACGGCAAGCAGTCCCAACCCGAACAGGGTCAGTGGAGAGATATTAGTTGATTTATAGTATATTCTGCGTTGTGTCATTTTAGTCCTCATTAATTTCCGTATTGGATTGTTGATTGTTGATTAGCAGCCTTTCTTCCAGGTCATAGGTCTGTTTCTTCATCTTTTCCCATTCAACATTCGATGTTGGACGTTCGATGTTCGATGTTCATTTGTTGTAGTTAAGGATATTCTTCAACGAGAAAAAGGAGTCGAGATCCATCTCTTCAAACTTGATTCCCATTCCTTCTTCATCCGTGCGGACTACACGCCCTTTTAAAAAAAGCACGAGCTTCGAACTGGTATCTGTAAAATGTAATTCCAGCTCACAAGTAGTGCCGACAGAAAACTTGATATCACTATAACAGTAAATTCCTTTCAAACTGATATCTCTTGTTTGATCGCAGCGTATCTCCTTGACATCCTGTTTTAGAGACCACAGGCACGCTACGGCCTTAAATGGGACCCGAATATATTTGCGCCGCTCGGTATTTGCTACCATAATACTGTCTCCTCAAGATCCTTCCACCATGGACCTGATCTTAAGACGCAGGCCCTGAAGCCTGATGAATCCCTCGGCATCTGCCTGGCTGTAAACATCGTCTTCCTCGAATGTGGCAAACTCCGGCCGGTATAGTGATTTCTCCGCCTTTCTTCCCACAACCTGACAGTTTCCTTTATATATCTTGAGTCGAACCCTTCCATTCACATTAGCCTGGGATTCGTCTATGAGCCTTTGAATCAACTCACGTTCGGGGGAAAACCAGAAACCGTAATAAATAAGCTCTGAATAACGGGAAACCAGGCTATCCCGCAAGTGCATAACCTCCCTGTCCAAAGTTATGGACTCAAGGGCCATATGGGCTGTACGAAGAATAGTACCGCCCGGCGTTTCGTAGACCCCTCTTGATTTCATCCCGACAAAACGGTTCTCAACCAGGTCAACCCGTCCAATCCCGTTATCGGCACCAATAAGGTTCAGCCTTGACAAGAATTCTGCTGCGGAAAGACGCTCACCGTCAAGGGCCTTCGGATCTCCCTGCTCAAAATCGATCTCAACATAAGATGGTTCATCAGGGGCGTTTTCAGGGCTTTTTGTCCACATAAACATATCTTCACTTGGTTCTGCCCACGGGTCTTCCAGGATTCCACCCTCATAACTTATGTGTAGGAGGTTTGCATCCATACTGTAGGGCTTTGCCTTTGTGACCGGTACTGGTATGTCATGGGTCTTGGCGAAGTCTACGAGCTTCTGCCTGGAATTGAGGTCCCACATGCGCCAGGGAGCTATGATTTTGAGGTTAGGGGCAAGGGCCATGAAGGAGAGTTCGAAACGGACCTGATCGTTTCCCTTACCAGTGGCCCCGTGGCTGACTGTATCAGCCTCGACTTCCCTGGCAACACGTACCTGTTCTCTGGCAATGAGGGGTCTTGCTATGGATGTACCCAGCAGATAAGTACCCTCATAAATGGCATTTGCCCTGAACATGGGAAAGACAAAGTCCTGGACAAACTCTTCTTTGAGGTCCCTTATCACTACCTCCGAGGCCCCTGTATCCAGGGCCTTCTGCTTTACAGCTTCCCAGTCCTCTTCCTGGCCTATATCTGCGGAATAGGCCACTACAGGACAGTTATAGATTTCTTGTAGCCACTTGAGAATGACAGATGTGTCGAGTCCGCCTGAATATGCAAGGACTATTTTATTTATTTTTTGTTTCGGCATATAGGAATTCCCCTACCATCAATCCCTCAATTTATAACCCAATCGAAACTACTCAGGTATTTAGGTTGAAGGCTGAAGGCTGAAGTATATCAATCATCTCGCAACGCTCAAACGCCCTAAGTTTCGTCCCTAAAAGCCTTCAGTCTTCAGTCTAAACACCTAAATTTGTGTGATCGCGCACAATTTTTCCCTAAAAGCCTTCCACCTTCGGTCTATCCACCTGAGTATTTACAACCAATCTATCAAATAAAAGTATTTTTTACAATGGAGTATGTGTCCCCCAGAATACAACACACATTGGAAACGAAGGGGAGTGATTCATCTTTTCCTAAATTTCTGTTGCTCAAGTCGAATCAAGTAGTAAATACAGTAAAAACTCGTGGAAACTGAGTTGGGAGGAAAGCATTATGGATTTTGTGC
>JAUXDR010000286.1 GCA_030618205.1 Deltaproteobacteria bacterium
TGCCTATATCCCCTGTAAGGAGTATCGAGCGCATACCATAGTCCAATTCAACCACCAGGGACCTGCCATTTTTGCCACGGGCACCCTCGCACCCTGTGGAAGGCCAAACCTTTACCATAACGTCTCCTATATACTCCGTCCCGCCTTCTCGCCACACCTTGTGCCTGACCCCGCGCTGAGCACAGGCCTCAAGTAGTTGCTTCCAGGAAAGATTTTTTGAAATATCTTCATTGGTCCAGAGTTCTCCAACTGGAAACTGCCTCACAAGGGCGGCAAGACCGCCCATGTGATCCTGTTCAGGGTGAGACAGTATGATAACGTCTATTTTCCTGTAGCCAAGGTGTCTGATAAACGGCGCAACTACCCTTTCTCCTATATCAAAATACGGGCTTCTCAGACCGCCCCCATCCATTACCATGAGCTTCCCTTCCGGAAGCTCCACTACCTGTGATGTCCCCTGGCCGACATCCAGCACGTGAAGTTTCAGGCTTTCCTGATGGGAAAGGTCCCACTCCCTGTATGCAGAAGAAGACAAGAGGAGAACAAAGAACAGTATGGCCAAGATCCTTGATGTCTTCCAGTGCCTCATCAAGGCAAGAGATCCCAAAACGAGATAAAACAAAGACACTTGCAAAACACTTGGCCTTGGGATCCATACAGCAGACCAGCTCCACCCTGAAACAAAATTTATGAAAATAACCAGATAATCCAAAAACCAGCCCACCCCTTGCCATAGGCCTGATGTCAATTCCGAAAAAAAGGGCAGCAGGATTGCTCCGAACAACAAACCGGGGAGAACGACAAAACTTGTCACCGGCACTACCAAAAGGTTGGGCAGTAATCCAACGAGGCATACCCGCTGAAAGTGCCATGCCACAAAAGGTGTCGTAGCAAGTGTTGCAATCAGGGTTACCAGGATAAAGCCTTTTATATAGATCCAAAAAGTCTTCTGACCATCCTGTTTTTTTTCCTTTGGCACTGATCTCAGGTATGAAGAAAATATGATCAGAAAAAAGACTGCCGTGAAGGAGAGCTGAAAAGATATGCCCAAAAGGTACAGGGGATTAAAGATGAGCAAAGCCCATGCTGCCAGGGCAAGGGAATTCAGAGGCGTCTGTGGTCTGTCAATCAGAAAGGCCGTACCGAATGCAATAATCATTACCATTGCCCGCACGGCGGAAGGCGAAAAACCGGCCAGACCCGCATAAGTCACCGCCCCAATCAGTGCCAGGGATGTGGCAATCTTCTTCACAGGGAACCGGAGTGTAATCCACTCCGACCGGAGAAGTAAGGCCCTTGCAAGACCTCCGATCAACAGGGCGGCCAGGGCCATATGTATGCCTGATACAGCCAGTAGGTGGCCGATTCCGGCCCTGGCAAACGCCTCCTTGAGATTATTGGATAACCATGCCCTCTCGCCAAGTAACAGGGCCATGGCAATACCCCTGGCAGGTCCTTCAAGGCAGCGGTCTATGCCCAGCATGATTGCTCTTCGTCCTGATTCCAGCCAATACCGGAGCAAAGACATGTCACTTGAGCTCCGGCTGTGCCCAACTTGGGAAAACCTGAGGGGATGATTTACAAAACCCTTTACAATCACCCCCCTTATGGCCCACCAGTTCTCCTGATCAAAGGCCCCCGGCGTCTTGAAGTTTCTTGCAGGGCGAAGGCTTGCAGCAAAACGTATCCAGTCTCCAGGAGAGACGTCCTGGACACGTATTCCCAGCACCGTGAGGCTCATGACGCCTGAAACAGAAAGATCGCCTGAAGGGGTGTGACTTTCATAAGCAGCCACCAA
>JAUXDR010000220.1 GCA_030618205.1 Deltaproteobacteria bacterium
CGATGAAGGCACAACGATCGATTTTACTACTGATGAATCAGGTGAGATTAAACTGACCAAAAAATAGCAAGCCGAAACCGGAAGATTTCCAGCACTTGTTGACTGATAAACTCTCCGACCTGCTGATGGAAAATTTGGCATCCTTCATTCGCCGGTTTACACTTATTCCCCAAAAGGGTGCATTATAGAATTGAGTGCTGATGTCGAAACTGGAAATTCGAAATTCGAAATTAGGTAATACATCTACATCTTTGTGTTTTTCCCAATTTCAAGTTTCTAATTTCACTGCCAAAATATAGGATGAACAAAGTGTAAACTACTTTTGGTTTGCTATGAAGGATGCCGAAAATTTTTACATTTATCAACACTGTTCGCATTGGTTACAAAACTACTGTAAGGCCATCTGCAAAGGCAGATACTATCCGAGAACAGTAGCAGGAATGGGTACTTATGGATGATCGGGATATCTTTTATGAGACGGCCAAGTTGTCACGCCCTGAGCAGGAAATCGTGCTGCGGAAGGCGCATTCCATCTGCGAGAGATGGTGGTTTGATAAGCTAGATTGCTTGGAAAGCTTTGCAAGACAGCAGGTGAAAGGCATCTCATTCGAGGACGCCATGGGCCACTTTGTCGAAGGTGCATTAATGAATGTCATCCACCGGCGACAAATACTCCCGTTGGATGAACCTCATTTGGAAGTTGGTTTTCGTTCGATGGAGTCACCTGTGGACTACTTCCTCTGGATTATCGTCCCACCAAAGCGTGCAGACGAAATCGTTATCGGAATGACCCAACTGTTGTGATTGGGCCATTCGAGGTGACTTGCGGGATATCCAGGACTTGCTCCTCTGTTTATAAGTTTAGAGAAACTCAGGAAGCCCGGTGACGGGCGGACTTACGGGACATTAGTTTATAAGTTGACGTAGTAATTGAAATGAAGACGCAGTTGACCCCGGTTAAATAAAAGCAAACATGATTTCACAGGGCCCCGATAGCGGGATCTACGCTATGCTCCGACAGGCTATGTTGAATAATTGTAAGGGAGCGGCATGGGACGTAGTTGACTACAAAGTCTGATGCGAGATTGTCCATGGGTGGGCGTCCACGAGAAGGGGGAGTTATAAAATGGCGCATCATAGAAAAGGAGATTGCGTAGGAAATGGAACATACACAACTTGTCTCTCTTGTGAACCAACTTCGGGATGAACCACACGAAACAGAATGGCTGGAATTCAAGGAAAACCACTACGAGCCTCAGTTGCTTGGAGAATATCTTTCAGCCTTGGCCAATTCAGCGTATCTACACTGGAAACCAAAGGGGTACCTTGTTTTCGGCATTGAGGATAAGACGCACGAAGTAAAGGGAACACGGTTTAACCCTGCAAAGAAAAAAGGCAAGGGAAACCAGGCTTTGCAAATTTGGCTTGCGACAGGATTACAGCCTAATGTCGGTTTTGATGTGTATCGATTTCCATACCGCGACAAGTATGTTGTAGTTTTCGAAGTCAATGCAGCAATTGATAGGCCAGTTGCGTTTTACGGAACGGCCTATGTTCGCATTGGTTCGAGCAAGACCGAACTTTTTAAACACCCGGAAAAGGAAAGAGAGATATGGAGTCGAAAAAATCGACATGACTGGTCCGCCCAAATTTGTGAAAGAGCTTCTATAGATGATTTAGATACCAAAGCTCTCCGAAAAGCACGAACAGAGTATAAGACCAAGCTTCCGGACAAAGCAGAAGAAGTGGATAGTTGGAATGACATACAGTTCATGAACAAGGTCAAACTATCCATTCAGGGAAGGATTACCAATGCTGCCATTCTCTTGCTGGGGAAACCTGAGTCAGCATCTTTAATTACACCGGCTGTGGCGAAAATTTCCTGGATATTGAAAGACGACAAGAACCAGGAAAAGGGCTACGAACATTTTGGCCCTCCCTTCCTTGTGAACGTGGATCAAGCGTTTAATAAAGTGCGCAATCTTACCTATCGCCATTTACCCAGCGGCACTCTTTTCCCAATGGAAATATCTCAATATGATCATTGGGTGATCCGTGAAGCATTACACAATTGCATTGCTCATCAGGATTACAGCCTTCATGGGCGGATAAATCTGGTGGAAACCCCGTCATCGCTGATTCTTACGAACGCAGGAAGCTTCCTCCCCGGCAACGTCGAAACAGTGATCAGGCAAGATGCGCCGCCCGAAGTTTACCGCAATCCGTATCTGGCTGAAGCCATGGTTAATCTCAATATGATTGACACCCAGGGTGGCGGCATTAAAAAAATGTTCCAAACTCAGATGAAACGCTATTTCCCTTTGCCTGATTATGACTTGACCAAGCCTAACCGTGTGATCGTAAAAATCCGAGGGGAAGTTCTTGATGAAAGATACACCCGTCTTCTCATGGAAAGAACTGATCTTGATCTCTGGACAGTAATTCTTCTCGACAAGGTTCAGAAGCGGGTGCGTATCTCTCAAAGTGAGCATAAAATTCTCAAAAAAATGGGAGTAGTTGAAGGCCGGTACCCGAACCTGTTTGTTTCTTCCCGAATTGCCGCTGCCACAGGGGACAAGGCCATGCACATCCTCAACAGAGGATTGGACAAAAAGTATTATCAAGACATGATTTTGGAGTTAATTCGAGAATACGGTCCAGCCGGCAGAGAAGATATTGATAAACTGCTC
>JAUXDR010000095.1 GCA_030618205.1 Deltaproteobacteria bacterium
GCTCATGCTCTCATTTAATATAATTACTAATTTTTGCTGATCTTTGTTTAACTTACCTATTTTGGGCTCAGAAAGGAGTTTGGCAGCTTCCATCATGGAAGTTAGAGGGGTCTTTAGTCCGTGGCTCACCATTCCTATGAAATCAGACTTTAGCTTGTCCAGCTCCTTGAGCCTTATCGCCATATTATTAAATGCCTCGGCAAGTTTTCCCAGTTCGTCCCTGGACTCTATAGTAATAGGTTGGTCGAAATAGCCCTGGCCAACGATTTCAGTGCCGTGACGAAGGTGATCTATTGGCTTTTTTATATATTTGTACAGGAACCATGCGGTAAAAAAAACGAAGAAAATAACGGCTACGGCCAACACAAACATGGTTATGTCCCTTGCCTGTGAGCTAAGGGACGAGATGGTGGAAGATCTGAGACTGATCGCCTTTTGTGCTACTTTTTCCAGGTCATGAAGCTCTGTCATTATGCTGGAGATTATGGCCTTGACTTCGTTTTCTCGCTGGGTCTCAATAGGTGTGATCTCAGGCGGGCTACTTTTGGGTAAGCTTGCATTGGCAATACTGGCAAGCTTTTCGAGTTTGTCCAGATTAAGCTCAATGTCATGAACAATAGGGATAATTTCTTTGGTGCCGTCTCTCTGTACACTGATCAAACTGTCTTTAAAGTCATGGATCAGTGACAAAAGAGATTGGTAAGCGTCCTCTTTGTATAGAGTTACGAGACGACGGCCCTCAGCTTCCATTGAAGGTGGTATTGCTTTAAGTTGTTCTATGGTTTTAGATAGTTCTAAGTCGTGCTTGGCTACGCTCGTTGCAAAACGTTCCAACTCTGATAGGTTGTAGATTGATACCACGCAAGGCAGTATCATGATGGCCGCAAGTATCAGGTAGCCAAAAAAAAGCTTGTTAAAGAGACTTGGTTCGTTTTTCAGTAGTTTCATTATTTAGGACTTTAACATAACTCAAACATCTCTCTCAACAGAAAATGAGAATAGAAAAGGAAATGACCAACATTTCCAATATCAGACCAGTGGATAAAAATACTACTTCAAAAACACGGATACTTCTCGTTGATGATGAAGAGAGCATACTCGTAACGACAAAGATGCGTCTCAAGCTCTTTGGTTATGAAGATGTGATTACAGCCTCAGATCCTATAGATGCCATCAAGATATTCAAGGGTCAGGAGAGAAAAATTGATCTTCTCTTATCTGATCAAAAGATGAGCAATATGAGCGGAATAGAGCTTATGGAAGAGTGTCTTAAGATAGATCCTGATCTTCAGACCATTATTTTCACTGCCCACGGCACTATAGAGAAGGCAGTTGAGGCTGTAAAGGCCGGGGCCTTCTCCTATGTTGAAAAGCCAATAAATCATGAGGACCTGGCCTTAAAAATAGAAAAGGCCATTGAGAAGAGAGAATTGTTGAAAAAGGTGGCTGACCTTGAACGTATAGTGGAGGATCAATTCCAGTTTGCTGACATGATTGGCACCAGCCCTCAGATAAAGGCCGTATTCAGACAGATAGTCCAGGTTGCCCCTGTTGAAAGCACCATAACCATCTACGGTGAATCAGGAACCGGAAAGGAATTGGTGGCTAATGCCATACACTTCCACAGCCCAAGAAGCAAAGGACCTTTTGTGGCTGTTAATTGTGCAGCTATCCCGGAGACGTTACTGGAAGACGAGTTTTTTGGCCATGTAAGGGGAGCCTATACAGGTGCTGTAAGCAGTAAGATAGGCTTTTTCAGACAGGCCCATAAGGGCGCGCTGTTTCTGGATGAAGTGGGGGAGATGAGCGAGGCCATGCAGGCCAAACTACTGAGGGTCATAGAGACCGGAGAAATAAAACCCTTGGGGAACGACCATGAGCACAAGGTGGATGTAAGACTGATAGTGGCAACCCAGAGAGACCTCAGTAAACTGGTTGAAGAAGGTCGTTTCAGAGAGGATCTATATTACAGAATTCATGTAGTTCCAATCAATATTCCTCCTTTGAGGGAGAGGCCGGAAGACATTCTTCTGTTAATGCAACATTTTTTTAAAAAATACGAAACCAAGATGGGTAAAAATATCAAGAGAATCGAGGGGGATGTTATTGATGGTTTCCGAACATATACCTGGCCGGGGAATGTCCGTGAGTTGAAAAACGTAGTTGAATATCTTGTTGCAATTTCTACTGGAAACACCATAACCAGCGCAATGTTTGCAAATACGTCCCTGGCCGGTAGTTGTCTGCCTCAAAAAAAGGTTCCGCTAAGAGAGGCCAAAGACGAGTTCATTAAAAAATATCTGGAAGATCTTTTCAGGATTACAAAAGGGAATGTCAGCAAAGCTGCCAAGTCTGCAGGTTACTACAGGGCGGATTTTTACAAACTTTTTCAGAAATATGACCTGGATCCTAAGAATTATCGCGGTGCCAAAAAGGTCATGAAGACTGAGGATATATCTGCTGAAGATTGAAACTTGAAATTTGAAATTTGAAATTGGGGAAAACACAAAGATGTAAATGCGTTACCTAATTTCGAATTTCAAGTTTCGACATCGGCATTCAATTTGATAATACACGCTTTTTCGAAAAAAATGTAAACTGGTAAATGAAGGATGCCAAATAATCCGCATTTTAATTCCAGTTCCTGATGATAATGCCCAACAAAAGGGCAGCGCCGATGAAAAGAAAGGAACTGATGTATAGCAGCCTAACCGCACTATCTATGTCTTGAATTACCGGTTCACGACCATCGGCGTGTATGATCGGCCGATCGACCAACTTCCCATGGTACCGGGATGGGCCTGAAAGTCGTAATCCAAGTGTTGCTGCAAAAGCTGCTTCGGGTAGACCGGCATTCGGGCTTGAGTGCTTTTGGCCGTCAGAGAGCGCAATTTTCCAGACGTACCATGGCTTGCTCCCTCCAACCAGAGGAGAGGCCAGGGAGATCACAGCTACTGAAAGGCGTGCAGGTATGTAATTGGCTATGTCATCCAGCCTTGCTCCCCAGGTTCCGAATTCCAAGTATCGTCCGGTCTTATAGCCAATCATGGAATCCAGGGTGTTTATTGCCTTATAGGACATACAGAGGGCAGGTCCTCCCAGTGCTCCAAAGAAAAATGGAGAAAGTACGCCATCAACCAGATTTTCAGCAATGGTTTCGATAGTGGCTTTGGTTACTCTGGCTGTGTCCAGGGAGTCCGTATCTCTTCCTACAAGCCTGGATACTCTCTGCCGTCCTGCCTCAATACCATTTTTAACCAGTGCTTTCTTGACCGACATTGCTTCATCACCGAGGCATTTTAAGGATAGTCCATAGTAGAGCAATATGGCGGATATGAACCACTGGAGCAGCCCGGAGACATGACCTGAAATTTTAACGCCAAGATCTACTGCTACGAAAACACTCAAAGTAAGGAGAATGGCCAGGACAGCACCCTGTGTCTTTTCTCCAAGCGGCAGATTCCGAGCCAGAGATTCTCCTGATGTAATGGCCCGGCCGATAAGACGTACCGGATGGATTAATTTTTCCGGGTCTCCTATGATCAGGTCCAGAGCAAAAGCCATGGCAAGAATTCCGATGGCTCCGGGTTCCAGAATAAATGGCCAAGGGTGCGATAGAGGCATTACAGGCCCATGAGGGAGAGTAAGCTGGGAATGTCGGCATTATCTGAGATCCAACCGGCCAGACGATCCAACTGTTCTTTGCGAAAGGCGCTGTAGGATACGATTTTTTTTGCCGGCTCAAGGCCTTGTCTCGTACGTAGAAAGTCCAGAAAATACCTCCTGAAGGAATCATTCTCGAACAGCCCATGGAGGTATATGCCGACGGCCATCATATTTTCACTCACAGCCCCGATATCTGCACCGAGGCCGGGGCCTAAAGGTATAAATGATCCTTCGGCACGGGTCACCCCCATGTGGATTTCATAGCCCTTGACTGTTAAAGGATTCGGGAAAAGCGACGGCAGATCAAGCGTAATTTCCGTCCGGGACAGCTTTTTTTTACCGCACATGTCAGTGACTACAGGAAGCAATCCCAGGCCGGATGATGACCCTTGTTGTCCTTCCACCCCGTCCGGGTCTCTTATTTCCATGCCCAGCATCTGGTAGCCACCGCAGATTCCCATAATTACTGTTCCATCCTTTGCTTTTTCATGAATTGTTATGTCCCAGCCGGTATCTTTTAAGAAATTCAGATCAGAGCGGGTATTTTTTGTGCCTGGGATTATTAGACAATCGCATTTGTCTAATTCCTCAGGCCGTTGGACAAAAGACAGAACAACATCTCCCTCAAAGGCCAGGGGGGCAAAATCCGTAAAGTTGCTGATTCTTGGCAGATGCACTACGGTAATTTTTAAAGGACCGTCGTGGTTTTTTTTAGGAACTGCGTTTACAAATACACCGTCCTCCTGGTCTGTCACTATGTCATTGAACCAGGGAAGCACGCCGAAGACAGGAAGGGGAATAATCTGTTGAAACTGGGCAATCCCCGGGCTGAGGAGTGATATGTCTCCGCGAAACTTGTTGATTATGAAGCCTGAAATCCTGGCCCTATGTCTCTCAGGTATAAGGTCATAGGTGCCTTTGAACCAAGCGAAAACCCCTCCTCTGTCTATGTCGCCGACAATGACAACCGGTGCATCGGCGTAGGCTGCCATTTCCATATTCACGAGGTCGGTGGCCTGGAGATTGATTTCAGCCGGACTTCCAGCCCCTTCCAGAACTAACAGGTCAAAATCCCTGGAAAGAGAGTCAAAGGCCTGCCTGACTACCTTCAAATTTTCTTGATAGCTTGAATAATAGGATCGGGCAGCGAGATTTCCTGCTGGTTTTCCCATGAGGATTACCTGTGATTGGGAGTCGCCGGTGGGCTTAAGCAGTATGGGGTTCATCCGGACATCGGGTAATAGCCCGCAAGCCTCTGCCTGGTAAACCTGAGCCCTTCCCATTTCAAAGCCGTCGGAAGTAACAAAGGAATTAAGTGCCATGTTCTGGGCCTTAAAAGGCGCAACCCTCAAGCCTTTTTGACAAAGTACCCGGCAGAAGGCTGCAGCAAGCACACTCTTTCCAACACCTGAGCCTGTTCCCTGGAACATGATGCATCTGGTTCTGTTTGCCATAATCAATTAGATTAGGACCTGGGTATA
>JAUXDR010000144.1 GCA_030618205.1 Deltaproteobacteria bacterium
ATGTTAAAAGCGTGGAAGTAAAAATTCCTGAGAAATAAATAGATCGCAAAAAAATAATAGCCGATTTTGTTGTGTTTTTAGGGCTTAAAGCTCGTCTCTTCTTCATTGTAAGTTGAAAATAAAAAACTTCGAAATCGGCTACTATTCTTAGAATAAACTTTGTGAGCAATAAAAAATGAAAACTAAAAACATCCTTACATTAATTCTTGCAGCGCTAATTTTTGTTGCATGTACTCAGAATTCTAAAGAGAAAGAAATTAGCACTGATGACAAAGCTGTCGACAAGGTCGAGTTTAAGCCGGACGCGAAGTTGAAGGACATCCTGGATAAGGCCTGTAGAAGCCCATGAGTATTTGATCGAACAGTATCATCGTGAGGTAACCCCTTTGGTGTATGAGGGCAAGAAATGGCGTTCGCTGGTGCCCCCCGGTGTACGGGAGACGGACTTTACCTGGGAGTTCCCATCTTACTACGATTACCACGCCCGAGGCGCAGTCTACTACGGCCTCATAACAAGCATCAAGAACTACGGCCCACAGCCTGGCCTGTACGACGAAAGCTTTGAACTAAATCATATCGAATTGCTGAAGTAACTAGAACAAAAAAGGAGAAAATTAATGAAAAACTTAAATCAATTAAATCAATTAAAAATCGAAATTATGAAAACAATTAAATTTTTATGCTTATCAACGATTCTGCTTGTCCTGGCGGTCACGGTTCAGGCGCAAGATCAAGACTACAAAACTGATATCCCAGAGTGTCTTACAACTCCGGATCGGGTCGAAACTGGTTTCGGCACGCTTAAATTCAAGGATGGATACCCCATCGGCAACACGGCAGTCATGATCCGCGATGAACTCGACTACCTCCACGGAGTCGAGGCGTTCATGAACTCCATTCAAGGTGTTTCGCTCTATGCCATGCGTAAAGGCTTTTTGGATGCCGGCATCAACGACAACGATTTCTTTTTCCCCACACGCATGTTGAATTGCAGGTCGCTCTTCCTAACGGGTAATGCCGACACACAATATTACGTCACATTTATTGATCTCAGCAAGGGACCAATGGTTTTCCATGCGCCGCCTGACGCTCTCGGTGTCATCGACGACATGTGGTTCAACTGGGTGACCGACTTCGGAATTCCCGGAGCCGAGCGGGGTCAAGGTGGAAAATATCTACTGGTAGGACCCGGATATGAAGGTGAGCTGCCTGAAGGTGGATTCATCATTCGTCATTCCAGAACAACGCGCGTCTGGGTTGCCGGGCGCTCGTTCCTCACCAAGGACGAGAACGGAATTGACACCCCCAAAGAGACGATCGAAGTGATTAAGAAGACATTAAAGCTCTATCCCTACATTCAGGGTGGAGATGGAACGAGCATCGGCAGTTTCCTCAACGGCGAAGCTAAAACACTTGCCCTGCTGTCTGAACCGAAGCCACTTCGCTTCGTGGAAGGTACAGGCCTGGATATGAACACCATTCCGCCCAACGATTTTGGGCATTTCGAAATGCTTGACGCAATAGTGCAGATGGAATCGGCCGACGTGCTTGATCCGGAGCTTGCCGGTCAATTCGCGGCCATTGGCATTATCAAAGGCCAAAAGTTTGCGCCCGATGCACGGTTGCGGAAGATCCTTGACCGTGCGGTCGCCGTGGGGAATGCCTCGGCACGTGTGCTAGGCACGGGGGCTCATCCCGATAATAATTTCCGTTGGTACGGCGATGATTCGGCGTGGTGGATGATGCTCTGGGAAGGTGGCTATAATTTCATCAATCCGCCCCCGATGATTACGAAAGAAGGCGTAAAACCGTTCCCCAACACCGGGGCACGAAGACTTCACTCCCGTACTTCTGCGTTCTATACTATAACCGGAATTACGCCGGCAATGTGCATGCGCCTGCCCGGTGTTGGGTCTCAGTATCTCACCGGCAATGTTGATTCTCAGAACAAACCAGTGGATGGTTCCAAGACCTACAAGGTTGTTTTACCGAAGGACATCCCCGCGGAACGGTTCTGGTCGCTCACCGTTTATGACATCCAGACACGTTCGATGCTACAGACGCCGCAACTATGGCCACGAGCGGGCAGCCAAAGCTTTCCGACACCGGCAGCCACGCCAAGCGCCGACGGATCGACAACGGTGTACTTCAGTCCCACATTGCCCGACGGCGTCAAAGTAGGCAACTGGATCCAGACGGATCCTGAGAATGGCTGGTTCGTAATGCTACGTTGTTACAGTCCGTCGAAGTCGTTCTTTGACAAGTCCTGGCGTATAGGTGAGATCGCATTGGTTAAGTAACTTGAAATTGTAAAATAAAAGCGCATAACATTAAGTATATGGAAAGTAGGTAACGATTTGTGAATTAAATGGTCATCCATGCCTTACTATTGGTGAGCTTGGATGATGAGTGACCGCGCAATCGCCTACTTTCCAGATATTTACCAATGAAATCAATAAAAAAAAACAGAAAAATTCAAACTAACCCGGGAGAAGGGTGGTTTACATTACCTCGATTATTCACCCCATTTGAACCGATAATAAATAAAACCTGGCGCTGGAATGATATAGAAAAAATAGAACTCTAAAAAATATAAATAGATGTGGCAAAAGACGAAGCCACACAGGTTGCCAATACTGTTTTTAAAGATGTACATGATTCGGAATTTACCGGCTATGTTAAAAGCGTGGAAGTAAAAATTCCTGAGAAATAAACAGATTATAATAGAAATAATGGTCGATTTTGTAGTGTTTTTTAGAGCATAAAGCTCCTTTCATCTTCATTGTATTTGTGAATAAAAAATCTGCGAAATCGGCTACTATTCTTAGAATAAACTTTGTAAGCAAAAAAATTAATTAAAATAGATACAAATTGAAAAACAGTAAACTGACTAAATCAATTCTGGCACTGATCGCCATCGCGGTACTGGCAGTGCCGGGCGTTTCACAAGCACAGGATTCGAAACTCTCCGAACGTGAGGAGCGGCTGCTCTACTCGCGCGCGTTTGAAGCCATCCTTTGGGCATCTCCAACGCTGGCGGTCTATTGCCAGGCCGAGGCTGGTACGCGTGACCTTGGCGCCGGTCACCTCGACATCGTCTATATGGGCAAGACGCCCGACTATCGATGGGGCGGGGTCACTACCAACAATCAAGCCCCCGCGTTTATGAGTTACTTTTCGCTCAAAGACGGTCCTGTGGTCGTGGAGATCCCTGGGGCCAAGCCGGAGGCTAAAGTCTTCGGTTCCATCCATGACTCATGGGGGATTCCTCTGGAAGACTTTGGGCCAGCCGGCGCTGACAAGGGTAAGGGCGGCAAATACCTGGTGCTGCCTCCCGGCTATGACGGCGAAGTCCCCGAAGGATACATCGTCCTCAGGAGCAACTCCTACCAACACTGGATTCCCGGACGTACCATTCCTCGGGATAAAGGGCAGAAGGGTTGGAACGCCGCGGTGGCCTATCTCAAGACCGTTCGCATCTACCCGCTCGCCGAGGCGGATGCCCCCAAGCCAAACAAGTTTATCCAGGGCGCCCAAAGGAAGTACGACGCCCAGCCGCAGTTCGACTTGAGCGACTTCTACATGCTCGACCGCATCGTTCAGACAGAGCCGATCCGGGAACACGATAAGATCATGTACGGCATGCTCGCCACCATCGGAATCCGCAAGGGGCAGAAGTTTGATCCCTCGCCGGAGGCCGCGGCCATCCTCGAGCGCGCTGCGAAAGACGCGCAGGATTATGCGATGGATCACATGCAATCCGGCGAGTCCTTCAAGCAGTTCTGGGAAGGGAGTGCCTGGGGCGCATTCAAGCTCGCCTCAGAAGAAGCCAAGACTCT
>JAUXDR010000100.1 GCA_030618205.1 Deltaproteobacteria bacterium
ATAGATCCTGGAATGGTCTGTTGGATTCCGCGGCTTGTCTTTCTGATCATCCCCCCACAAGGAAGGAACTAACACAGACAAAAACAGCATAATAACAAGCAATAGGACTGCTTGTAAAACCCCGTATCTTATAAACCATTTACCCCGCCTCGAAATTCCCGGCGTTGAATTAATAGTTTCCCTTTTCAGAAAATGGGTATCAGGTTGGATTTGTTCTATAGTCTTTTGCATTTGGCTTTTAGCGATATTTGGCATACTCTTTTTCCAGTATTTGAAGGTCCTGCCAGGCCACACGTTTAAGGTCCAGTTGCCGGCTTCCTTGTGATCTCAGCAGATATGCCGGATGATAGATCGGCATGACCCTGGCATTTCCCAACTGATGGAAGCGGCCACGAAGAGATTTCAAAGGGGCTTTTTCTTTAAGGAGGGTCTGGGCAGCCACCAATCCCAAAGCAAGTATAAGGGGCGGATCGATGAGCCTCAACTGGTGTCTTAAGAAGAAAGTGCATGCGGCAATTTCTTCGTGCCCGGGTGTGCGGTTATGCGGGGGGCGACACTTGATTACACTGGTGATAAAAACATCCTTTCTGGAAATATTTACGGCATTAAGCATATCTGTAAGGAGTTCCCCTGAAGGGCCTACAAATGGCCGGCCCTGCTTGTCTTCTTCCCTGCCCGGGGCCTCTCCTACCAGCACCAGCTTTGCATTTTCAGGTCCTTCTCCGAAGACTATATTTTGCCGCTTTTTATGCAGATCACACCTGTTACAATTCTCAACCATCTTGCGAAGCCTGTCAAGGTCAGTTGGTGCAGGAATCTCATCCCCATATTCCCGGGTGGAAGTCAGCTCCTGCAGAGATGCCTTACTTTTGACACGATGATCCAGGAAGGCGGATAATTCAGAGCCCTTGGGAATAATCTCAACCCCCAGTTGCTTTTGATAACGGAGCCAGGAGGAAATATCGTTCATGATATGAACAATTTCTTTATTCATAAGCACTAAATCGTCTCGAATTTTAATCCCTCAATTCCTCACGCCTTCCCGAGGACCAGACCGTTTTGAGAAAACTAAGAATAAAGCCAATACTGCAATCGCACCTACGGCAGAACCCAGGGTATCTGCCACCCAGTCAACCGGATCAGCACATCTATTTGGCACAAAATATTGATGAAGTTCGTCGGCAAGGCCGTATAATGATCCAAGAAAAATGGCCTGACACAGGGCCACTGCTATAGATACTGAAGAGTTGTGCAGCCGCCACCACATGAGCAATGAGCCTAATGCAACATACTCTAAAAAATGTATAAAATAGTCACTGACCGATATGCTGGGAAGTCGATTTCCAGGGACGGAAGATATCCCGAAGATGACTCCTGCATAGGCTATGCACAGGGCTAAACGTAGATTCATGAAGCAAGACCCCTTGATTCACTTGACGGTATATATAGAGTAAACTATGGACATCCTTCACGACAAGTCAAAAATAGTTTACACTTTGTTGATCTTGGATTTTGGTAGTGAAATTTGAAACTTGAAATTTGAAATTGGGAAAAACACAAAGATGTAGATGCATTACCTAATTTCAAATTCGAATTTCCAGTTTCGACATCGGCATTCAATTCGATAATACCCACTTTTTCGAAAAAAGTGTAAATTGATGAATGAAGGATGTCGGATTTCTTATCATGTTTTTTTACCACGAGTATAATCATGGCATTCCCCATTAAGGAGTGGACAACTTGAGTGACGAAAGCCTAGTTATTAAGCAGCGCCGCGAAAAAGCGGAGCAACTTGAAAAAAATAATATATCTCTTTATCCCAACGACGTAAAGACGCCTGAAAGTACGGCGACAATACGCAGGTTGTATGATTCATATGATGCAGAAGCCCTGGAAAAGGTGCCGGACAGCTTCAGATTGGCCGGCCGCATAATGAGTTTGCGCCGTTTTGGAAAGGCCGCCTTTTTACATCTGCAGGACAGCTCCGATCAACTTCAGGTCCATGTGAGAAGGGACATGGTTGGGACCGAAGCCTACAGCCTGTTCAAGAAATTCGACATCGGTGACCTGATTGAGGTTAGAGGCAAGCTTTTCAGGACCCGTGTCGGCGAATTGACAGTCTCGGCTGAAACCATTGGCCTGGCAACCAAGTCCCTGAGGCCCCTTCCTGAAAAATATCACGGAATAAAAGACAAGGAGATCAGGTATCGCCAGCGATACGTCGATCTTATCATGAATCAGAATGTAAGGGGGGTTTTCAGGACCCGGTCACGTATTGTACAGATATTACGTGAGTACTTTACTTCCCATGGTTTCCTGGAGGTTGAGACCCCGATGATGCAGTCCATCGTTGGTGGCGCAACCGCCCGTCCCTTTACAACCCATCACAATGCCCTAGGTATGGACCTTTACCTGCGGATTGCTCCGGAACTGTATCTGAAGCGGCTCCTTGTGGGTGGCTTTGACAAGGTATTTGAGCTTGGCCGGAACTTCAGGAACGAAGGAATCTCCATACAGCATAATCCGGAGTTTACCATGCTGGAGTTCTATGAGGCCTATGTCACTTATGAAGACCTGATGATGCGGACAGAGGAACTCTTTTCCCTGATAGCTGAAGAAATAAAGGGCGGAACGGTCTTTTCCTATCAGGGGTGCATGATAAATCTCACGCCTCCTTGGCGCCGGATGACTCTTGAAGAGGCATTAATAGAGATTGGGCAAATTTCAAAAAAGGATCTTGAAAACAGCAAGGGCCTTGTGGAAAGGTTAAAGGCCCTTGGTGCTCCCCTGAAGGGCAATGAAAAAACAGGCAAGTTATGGACAAAGCTCTTTGATTTACTGGTAGAGCCCAAGCTCATTCAGCCGACCTTTATAAGCCATTATCCCATTGACGTCTCACCCCTGGCCCGGGAGAATCAAGAAAATCCTGAGGTTACAGACAGATTCGAACTTTTCATTGGCGGCCGCGAGATCGCGAACGCGTTCTCAGAGCTTAACGATCCAAGGAAACAGCATAAGCGTTTTGAAGAGCAGATAGCCGGCAGAGGAGATGATGATAAGGTGCCCCCTGAACTGGATGAAGACTTTATCAGGGCACTGGAAGTAGGTATGCCACCTGCTGCCGGTGAAGGTATAGGTGTGGATCGCGCGGTAATGCTCTTTACGGATTCCCCTTCTATCCGCGATGTTATCCTGTTTCCGCAGTTGCGTCCGGAGGGTCGAGTTTCAGGATGAATTTCGAATGGTTTATTGCCCTGCGTTATCTCAGGGCAAAACGCAAACAGGCCTTCATTTCCCTTATTACCTTTATATCCATAGCAGGGGTAACGGTAGGCGTAATGGCCCTGATCGTCGTAATTGCGGTCATGACCGGCTTTGAAAACCACCTCCGCACCAAGATACTTGGCATAAATTCGCATATTCTGGTCAAAAACTATGAAGGTGCCTTTGGTAACATGGAGTCTGTGCGGCAAAAGGTGCTCGAAACTACTATTCCTCGTAATGACCATTTGAATGGCCTTTTGAATATGATCAAAGGAAAGGACGGGGATATCACAGTGACGGCTGCGACCCCCCTTGTCTATGTCCAGGCCCTTTTGAGTTCAGGAAGGGCTGTCAGTGGAGCAGCCATCCGAGGGATAGACCCGGGCTCTGTGGCAGAGGTCTTCAGCGTGGGGGAGATCATCAGGGGAGAGGGACTCGGGGCATTTGAGAATTATAATGGCAGCGGAATTCCGCCAATACTTCTGGGCAAGGAACTTGCCCGCAACCTGGGAGTTGCTGTCGGGCAGCCGATCCAGGTCGTGCTGCCCAGCGGAACTATTACACCTGTGGGAATGCTCCCCAGGATACGTACCTTCCAGGTGACAGGTGTAAACACGACCGGCATGTATGAGTACGATGCCTCCCTTGCCTTTATTCCCATTAAGGCGGCCCAACGGCTTCTTGGGTTGGGTGATAAAGTCCATGGCCTGGAGATAAAGGTTTCGGATATTTATGCCACGAATGGCCTCGCAGCCGCCATACAAAAAAAACTTGGATTTCCGTTCTGGACAATAGACTGGCAACAGATGAGCCGTAATCTTTTTTCAGCCCTGAAGCTGGAAAAATTCGCCATGTTCATAATTCTTACCCTGATTGTCCTCGTAGCTGCCTTTAACATTGTGAGTACCCTTATCATGATGGTCATGGAAAAGAATCAGGATATAGCAATACTTAAGACACTGGGGGCAATGGATAAAAATATTTTACGGATTTTTATTTATAATGGATTGCTTGTGGGGTTGACCGGAACCATACTCGGCGTTTTAGGCGGAGTAGGTCTCTGTTCCCTCCTTAGCCGCTACAAGTTCATTAAGATACCAAGTGAGGTGTATTACACCGACACACTTCCTATACTGCTCCACACAAGCGACGTGGCCATAATTTCGATCTCTGCCGTTTTAATATGTTTTTTTGCCACCATATATCCAGCCAGACAGGCTGCCAAGGTCAATCCATCCGAGGCATTGAGGACAGGGTGATTGGCCTGTGATATATTTATCTCTAAATTGTTCAATTAATGCTGAGCGGGTGTCAGGAGGAATCAAGAATGAGCACGGAGCAGTTGTTACCAGAGGGTGAGAGCATCCGAAAGGCTGTAAAGTGGATATCCGAGATCACCAAGGAGTATCCTGAAAAAAGCCGTAAGGAAATCATACACGAGGCAGAACTACGGTTTGATCTTTCCCCAAAGGAATGCGATTTCCTTTTCAGAAAATTTGTTTGAAGCTGGATAGTGGGGAAGCAAGCCTTGCTCAACATCCTCAAAAATGCGGTATAGGCCATGCCTGAAGGGGATCTTTTGACCGTTGAGGTCCAGCACCGGGACTATAACGTAGGAGTTCTGGTGACTGATACAGGCCTGGGCCTGACCCTGGCTAAGCGAGTTTTTGAACTCCACGGGGGATCTGTCTCCTTGAAAGGCACCAAGGCGGGCGGAACTGCCGTCGCCCTCAC
>JAUXDR010000188.1 GCA_030618205.1 Deltaproteobacteria bacterium
GCAATCTGTCCATCAACAAATGACGGAGTTGCTCTTTTCGACGATAACCTGGCACTCTCTCTTGCATGCCACTCTGCTGCCCTGTCGTCATAAGGAAGAATAAGCATCGTGCGTTTGACAATGTCGTTAAGGAATAAAGCGATAACTTCGCGTTTACGGGACCGCGGAAGACGCTGACAACCAAATTGAAGCTCATGCCAAACCGGCGCAGCAGTGACTATTTCGTGCTGGTGCTTTTCAAACATCTTCAGAACCGATTTATCCGGGGCTGTTTTCACGGCCTCTGAAAGTACGTTTGTATCAAGGAGATATTTCACCACTTCAACTCGACTTCTCTTCCGGCAGAAAGGTCTCGAAGCCCTTTGAAATCCCTATCAGAGATCTCAATCCCTTCATTCTCAATCTTTCGCCGAAATTCCGAAATGGCACTCCAAAATCCCGTATATTTGCGACTAAGCCGTTCATATTCCTGAATCGACAGCAATACAGCAACCGGTTTGCCTCGCCTAGTTAATTCAACGTATGGCCCCTTTTCGACATAATGGATGATGGAGGGCAATCTGTTTTTTGCTTCAGCTATAGAAAATTGCTTTTGCATTATTACCACCTCCTTGCCATGTTGTATTTTTGCCTATTATAGCCATCTTTATAGCCATAATCAAGAGAATTTGATATTTTAAGATGCGCGCGTTGTCGTATTAGGAGAGTAATGTGATCTGAGGGACGCAAGTAACTCCCTTTTGTTATTTTTTGGCACAAAATGTCTAATGGGGGATGCCTTCAAAAATTTCGGCGTTGTCTATAAAACCGACCGCCTGTTCGCGCTGCTTCACAAAACATGGATGGATGGTTTTTGTTCTTTCATCTTTTCGCCCTATCAATTGGTCGGCACCGTAAGGATCGGCGCTGCCTGCTCGCGCACTCCCTTTTCAGTGAAAGAGAACAACGTCATCAAAAAACAGAACATAGCCTTTGAGTGGATGTCCCGGTCAACCGTCGGAGGGCCGATAGCAGCACATCCGGCAAGTTGTATGGCAACCAGGATAATGGTTCCGACTGCCGCCCGACCCCAGACGTGCTACGTCCGGTCTGCCACTGTTTGGTCAGCAGTGAATCTCAATTCTTGAATTCCCAGCCTATGAGAAACATGAGTCTCGAATCCCACTTCTTATCCGCATCTTCCGACGGCTCGTTATCGTAGTCGTAGTTGTACTGAAATGTCGTGGTAAACCCCTTGTATATCGGAAACCGAATCCCCTGGCGCGTTTTAATGAGCCAGTTGCTCGAATTAGCGGTTTTGACATAGCCGTTCTGGTTGTGAAACAACTGAAAGGTCTTGTCGAAGAAATACTGATCATAACTGATCACCCATTGTCCAACCCAGAAATCCGTATCTTCAGCCTCGATAAAATCCTCGTTGACGTAACCGGGGCCGGCACTGACATACAGATTTAACGTGTCCGATTCAAAAAATTGGTATCCTGCGCCGCCTCCCTGTGTTGAGCGTAGGTCCAGGTCGGCGAACTTGTCGTGCTCAAAAAGCGAAAGCGCACAAAGAAACCACTTTTTAGTCAGGAAATGACTGTAATTCCCGTAGGCCTTCCAGTCCTCGGATGTGGTGGCGTCGCGGTCCTTTTCCTTGGTCAACTCTCCCCCGAGAATGAAACGGTTCTTTTCGGTGCGGGCCGAAAACTCACCATCGAGATGAGCCTTGTCAGTGTCTGTGTTGCCCCGTTCCTGGCGGATGCCCACATTGGCGCGCACTTTTATTTTGACAAGAGGCTTGTCTACCGGATTGATGGCCTTTACTTCCGCAAGTTTGAATTGGGCAGGCGCCTCTATCTTTACAGTCTTGAGCGTCATTTTGTTCCGCACCGTTTCACCTGTAAATCCTTCCAAAATCGAACCATCGCTCAAAATAACCTTGATAGGGTCTTCGGTGATCAGCTTCACGATCTTTTCCCAATCCACGGAAATCTCACCCGCGTAATCGGTTTTGAAAACCAATTTTTGGTTTTCCATGCGAATCATTTCTCCTGTAATGACATCCCCGTTCTCAAGGTGCAGTTGGTCTGCCGTCACCGGAACAGAGGTTGAAAAAACACCAACCAGGATGAAGATCAAAATCTTCACGTCCAAATAGGGGTCATGTCTTGAATCTTGAATGGTTGAGTTTGTTAATCAGCTTATCAATTTTTTTTCGCACTTTTTTATCCTTTGCAATGGTTTTCGAAACCCGGCTGACTGCATGTGATACCGCTGATTCGCTGATCTTGAATTGCTCTCCAATTTTCTTAAGATGCACAGATGTATATCTATGCCATAAATACTGTTTGACATCCCTCGACAGCCTGCCTTCTGAAAACATTTTGTCTACAGCTTCAAAGATTTCCTCCATGGAAGCTTCTTCTGTAAACGCCTTTGTCGCCGGAATCTCCTTGTCCGTTTTTTTGATTTTTACAAAATTCTTTTTAACATATTCAATAAAACCTCTGTCTCCAAGTATTGTTGACGCAAACACTTCTTTAAGCGGACTTTCATACTCCTTACCTTCAAGACCGCTGACAAATTTTTTATACTCTCTTTCAGCCGCAGGACCTTTATTGCCAAAGTATCCAAGGATAAAATCTCTGTTAAGCCATTCATGGATTTTCCTTTCACCTATATAATCCAGATAGCTTGACCATTTATACTCTTCAGGCTTTTCTGCCATCTTCGCCCTCACTGGATTTAAATGAATATACCGGGACAATTCTTTCGCATATGCGTCTGCATCAACAAGAATTGCCTTATACCTTCCCTGGAAAAGATGACCGGATCGGCTGCGTTTAACATTAAAATATGTTGTATACGCACCATTTATGTGGCGCATAATTTGCGGAAGGTTTCCTGATGGTGTTTCAAGCAAAATATGATAATGGTTGTCCATCAAACAATAAACTTGAACAACGGCATTATATCTTAACGTGGCTGTTTCAAGGTATTCCAGAAACTTTTCTCTGTCCCTTTTACTCTTGAAAACTGCCTTTTGTTCATTACCGCGAGATGTGACGTGATAAAAAGCGCCGGGATAATTAATCCTTAACTGTCGTGCCATATGCCCCC
>JAUXDR010000189.1 GCA_030618205.1 Deltaproteobacteria bacterium
TCAATGATTGATCTCTGCCTGGAGGGATGGCCGAGTGGTTGAAGGCGGCGGTCTTGAAAACCGCTGTGCCGAGAGGTACCGTGGGTTCGAATCCTACTCCCTCCGCCAAAAAAATATCAATACGGAGAGGTGACCGAGAGGCCGAAGGTGCTCGCCTGCTAAGTGAGTGTATGCTGAAAGGTGTACCGTGGGTTCGAATCCCACCCTCTCCGCCAAAGAATTAATGTAACCGTTCAAAGGTTCAGGGTTCATAGGTTCAGGGTTTAACGAAAATCTGAACCGTTGAGTCGTGAGTTCTGAATAGAGAAGGCATGAGAATAAAACGAGGAGAGCATATGTCTACTCCCCTAAATTTGAGAATATTGGTGAGGCATGGCAGGTGGCCCGAGACCTAACTCGCAAGAGCAATCAACAATCATCAATCAACAATCAACAATTCATTTTAGGAGGTATATCTAGTCATGATGCGGAATTTTCTTTTTACGTCGGAGTCAGTAACTGAAGGTCATCCCGACAAGGTGGCGGATCAGATCTCAGACGCTATTCTGGATGCCATCTTAGACAAAGACCCTTATGCCCGGGTTGCCTGTGAAACTCTGGTAACCACAGGGCTGGCCTTGATCGCGGGCGAGATAACCACAGATTGCTATGTAGATATGCCACAGGTAGTCCGTGGTACTATAAAAGAAATCGGGTATTCCAATTCTTCCATGGGTTTTGACTGGCAGACCTGTGCAGTTGTTTCCAGCATTGACAAACAGTCGCCGGATATAGCCATGGGTGTGGATCGTGAAGGCGACCTCGGGGCTGGAGATCAGGGTCTGATGTTTGGTTATGCCAGCGATGAGACTCCTGACTACATGCCCATGCCCATATGGTATGCCCATCGATTGGCATTTCGTCTGGCAGAGGTGAGAAAGAAAGGGATTTTGCCATTTCTGAGACCTGACGGCAAGTCACAGGTTACGATTCAGTATGAGGACAGAAGACCTGTCTCAGCCCATTCCATCGTAGTAGCTGCCCAGCATGACCCTGGAGTCAGCAATAAGGAAGTGAAAGAGGCAGTGATTGAAGAGGTTGTTAAAAAAGTCGTTGCACCTGAGCACTTAACCGGAAAGACAGAATTTTTTATAAACAGTACGGGGCGTTTTGTAGTAGGCGGTCCTTTGGCAGACTGTGGAATTACCGGGAGAAAGATTATTGTTGATACTTACGGAGGCCGAGGTCATCACGGTGGCGGGGCCTTTTCCGGAAAGGATCCGACAAAGGTTGACCGTTCCCCCTCATATATGGCCCGTTACGTAGCCAAGAATCTGGTGGCCGCCGGGGTTGCAAGGGAATGCGAGGTCCAAGTGTCTTACGCTATTGGTGTTACCCGGCCACTGGCCATAAATGTCCGCACTTTCGGTACTGAGGCCATTCCTCGGAAGCGAATCGTAGAACTCATAGAACAGAATTTCAGTTTTAAACCAAAAGACATCATTGATTACCTGGACATGAGACGGCCGATCTTTAAGAAGACGGCTGCATATGGTCATTTCGGCAGACCTGAGCCGGAATTTACCTGGGAGCGTCTTGACTTGGTGGAAACTCTCAAGGAACAGGCGGGACTGTAGGGGGATAAAGGCATGAATTATCACATTAAGGATGAAACCCTGGCAGAGGCCGGATTTCTGCGCATTGAGTGGGCGGCCAAGAGCATGCCTGTATTGAACATGATAAGGGAGCGTTTTCTGAAGGATAGGCCCCTTGAAGGGATCCGTATCGGGGCATGCCTGCATGTCACAACTGAGACCGCCTCCCTTGTCCAGACCCTGAAGGCAGGGGGTGCTGAAGTGTATTTGTGCGCATCAAATCCTCTCAGCACACAGGACGACGTGACCGCCTCCCTGGTCAAGAATGATGGTATCCCGGTATTTGCCATTAAAGGCGAAGACAATGATACCTACTATAATCACTTGAGGGCTGTTCTTGACGCAAAACCGCAGATCACCATGGATGATGGGGCGGATCTGGTCTCCACCCTCCATACCGAGCGAAAGGAACTTCTGGGTAATGTGATTGGCGGAACAGAAGAGACCACTACCGGGGTGATAAGGCTTCGGGCAATGGCCTCGGATGGAGTGCTTAACTACCCGATTGTGGCGGTCAATGACGCAAATACCAAACATCTGTTCGATAACCGTTACGGGACAGGACAATCTACCTTGGATGGCTTTCTCAGGGCCACTAACCGGCTTGTAGCAGGCAGCATTTTCGTGGTGGCTGGTTATGGCTGGTGTGGCAAAGGCCTAGCCATGAGGGCCAAAGGCATGGGTGCCAGGGTGATTGTTACGGAAATAGAGCCACTGGAGGCCCTTGAGGCCGTCATGGATGGATTTGAAGTCATGCCTATGGCGGAGGCAGCTCCCCAGGGTGATTTTTTCTGCACTGTCACCGGCAATATTAACGTCATCCGCGTAGAGCATTTCCTCAAGATGAAAGACGGCGCCATTGTAGCTAACTCTGGTCACTTTAACGTGGAAATTGATCTTGAGTCCCTGGGGAAGATAACCAAAGAAAAGCGTACAATTCGTGACTATGTAGAAGAACACGCCTTGATAAATGAAAGGTGTATATATGTCCTGGGAGAGGGCAGGCTTATTAACCTGGCTGCCGCTGAAGGGCATCCTTCAAGCGTCATGGATATGAGCTTTGCCAACCAGGCCCTATGCTCGGAATTTATGTTGAAAAAGGATATCGGGTGGGAGAAAAAGGTTTATGGCGTACCGGAAGAGATAGACCGTGAGATTGCAAGGCTGAAATTGTCGAGCATGGGCATCCGGATAGACACACTCACTCAGGAGCAAAAGAAGTATCTGTCTTCGTGGGAAATGGGAACCTGATTCCTTTACGCCCCCAGCCTCTTATAACATTTTACGCAGCATTGGGGCATTTCTGACAGGATTTGCTCAGGGCTTCTCGTTAACTTTGGCTTAAAGAGCTCTCTGAATCCGGAGTATTCCTTCTTATTCCAGATGTGGGTTAAGCTTTCGTTTTGTATGTTGCCAAAGGAGATTCCTCTTATCGGAAAAGTTTGACCTTTGAAGATGTAACAGGGG
>JAUXDR010000110.1 GCA_030618205.1 Deltaproteobacteria bacterium
TTGCGGCATGAACGGCATTTTGCCCGAGATTTGCACAGTAGAGACGATCGTCCACGTTTGCAGGCACGCTACGAATTATGTAGCTGGGATCTATATAACGGACAAAGGCCGTCATGCCTATCTCATTGAAGTATTCTCTAAAGGTGTCCCGGAGAAAGATGCCTATGTCTCCCGGCTTGATGTTGCCTGATGGATCCCGCATCACTTTGTCCCCGGTTATATACCGCTGACCCGCACCTTCAGACACAACCACCACTGCATGACCACGATCCCTAAGCCTGTGCTCAAGGGCCTTTAACAGACCATTTTCTCCTTCCAGGTCAAAATCACTTTCAGGTATCAGGCAGAAGTTGACCTCTCTTAAAGCGTTTGTTGCGGCAGATGCAATGGAGCCTGAATATCTCCCCATGACCTTGACCAGTCCTACACCATTAGGTGCCCCAATAGCCTCGACATGGGCACACCTTATGGACTGACTGGCCATTTCAACTGCAGTATCAAAACCAAAGGTCTTAGAGACAAGATAAATGTCATTGTCTATGGTCTTTGGTATGGCAACAACAGCTATTTTGAGATCACGCTTATTGATTTCATCGACAATTTTGACCCCTGCTCTGAATGTTCCATCACCTCCAATAACGAACAGTATGGATACATTCATACGTACGAGTGCATCCACTATGCCGTCTATGGGTTGGTGTCCTCTGGAAGAGGCAAGGATTGTCCCTCCATACTCATGTATACGATTTACTGCTTTGAGAGATAAATCCATTACAGGAAGACCGTACTCTGGAATAAAGCCCCTCAGTCCATAACGTATGCCAAGGACGGATTGGGCTCCATAACCATAGTGGAGAGCAAGTACAATGGCCCTGATCACATCGTTTATTCCGGGGCAAAGTCCGCCACAGGTTACAATGGCGGAGCGTACTTTAGTGGGGTCAAAATAAATCTCTTTACGGGGACCTGCGATCTCGAATGAAAGAGGTTCCGAGCCCTCTTTGTATGTTTTTTTCAGTGAGTTGTAAGATACCCTGACCAGCGCACGATCCTGGTCAGATACAAAACAGGTGTAGTTCTTCTTAAGTAAAGGAGATCGGACGTTTGAATCTCCCAGGGCTTCTATGGCAGTTTCAATCTCTGCATCCGGGCCGACTTCATCAATTAAATATGGACTATCTTCTGCAATAGCGGGTTGGCTGTTTTCAGGCATTGCGGATTCTCCGATAATTTAGTCTTTTAAGACTCTACTTTTCGCGATTTTCTTAAAAATAACTGTATCTATATTCTGAAAGCCATGTCAATGTAAAGGGTCTTGCTTTATACTTCGGCTTATAAACCTAAATTATGTAATTGCATAATCTGAAATGAAAAACCATAATTAGGGGAAACTTTTTCAGAATGAGTATAACTATAGGCGTTTTCGACTCAGGTATTGGCGGGCTCACAGTAGTCCGCGAACTCAAACAGTTATTGCCGACCCAGCCCCTTATCTATTTTGGAGACACTGCGCGGACCCCCTATGGAACCAAAAGCCCGGAAACAATTATTCAATATGCCAGGGAAGACACCAGATTCCTGCTGGAGCACGGAGCCGGCATATTAGTAATCGCCTGCCACAGCGCAGCCAGTACTGCCACCTCAACCTTAAAGCAGGAATTTTCTGAACCAATATTTGAAGTCGTAACCCCCTCTATAGAACAGGCATTGGCCCTTACCAGACGAAAAATCATCGGCTTAATAGGTACAAGGGCTACAGTGACAAGCGGTGTGTACGAAAAAGCGATCCATGCACGTCTGCCCGATACAAAGGTGTACAGCCAGGCATGTCCTCTTCTGGTGCCCTTGGTGGAGGAAGGATGGCTCAAGGCCAAGGAAAGTCGCATGATAGTTAAAAAGTATCTCAGGCCTTTAAAAAACCGGCAGATAGATACCCTGATCCTTGGATGTACCCATTACCCACTTCTTAAACAAATAATCCAGGAAAAAATTGGAAAGAAGGTGAAAATAGTAGACCCTTCAGCTGAAATAGCACGTGCAGTTTATTCGTATCTTAAGGCCAGAAATCAACTGTCTGAGAAATCACATGGCAGGGAAGATCGTTTTTTTGTCTCTGACCTCACTCCAACGACTCAGGAAGTGGTCCAATGTTTTTTAGGCAACCGTGTCCAGCTTGAGAAGGCATCACTGCCCGTCACACCCCAACCTTGACCCTGTATTTTACCTTTACTTCGCCGTCCTTGGGGACCGTCACATCGAACCTTATTGTAAAGGCATCGACCCTCTTATAAGGGTAATTGTTGCTAATTACCACCCAGTTCCCAAATAATGGTTCCACTACGCCCACGGTAATGTCTTCTTCTTTATGGTTTCTAAGTGTTATCTCCCACTCAGATTCATAAAGCCTTGTGGAAATCTGCCTGTAGTCTGTCTGGATTCTCTCTGCTACCACATCGAACGTCTCACCAACTTTTAGCCTCACTTCCTCATTTTTTGGAGTATGTTCTATTCTGTCTTCGCCTATAAACTGCAGGCTTTTATCAATATCTTGCTTGTACAAGCGCATAATCCCTGCCGGTAGAGGCATGCCAAGACTATTGTCTTGTGAATTCTTGAATTTGACATAGACATTCACCGGCTGTTTTGGGTTTTGGTCCCTGTAACGTCTGGTAAAGTAGCTTTTCATCCCGTAGACAAGCAGCTCTTTCTGAATTCGCGCATCAATGGCTTCAAACAAACTGACCTGTTTTGTCTGGTTATCCTTGATTGTGGTTTTCCTCTGCAAGTCATATATATGATATTCAAAGAAGGCCTTTTCCTCAAATTGCGGGGCCCCGGCTTCTTTGCTCATCGCCATGGCATAGACCCTGTCATCGTGCATTCCTTCCTTGACCCGATGTACTTCACCAGCTACCAGTTTTAGAGCGGCATTCTTGTAAGTTGCACCACTTCTGTTATCCAGACTCACCCAACCGGATATGTCCGCGGATGTGTCGTCCTTGTTCAAGACAACAATGTAATCCGCCTTCCAGGTAATATTGTTGGTAAGATAAGAGACTTCCAGCTCGTGGGTCTTTTTGCTTTTGTTGTTATAAAGCCATGTGAGAGTCGGTTTTGCTATAAGGTTTTCAGGTATTTCGGGAAGGATCTTGTAGCCGGGATGTCCCAGATATATCTCATCGTTTATCTTGTAGATCTGCCCCTGGTTATTGCTTAACAAAGTTGCTTCCACGACTTCCTTTCTGTCCTGGAACTCGTTCCAATCCATTAACTTTATCTTTTTTCCCACATACTTATCAAGGAGCTTATCGGCATTCATAAGATCATATTCGTAATTTTGTTCAAGCACGCTGAAGTCATCCGGGCGATTCAGTGACTTTGCGTGAACGGTTACAGGCATGATGTGAGAAGCAACGTCCATGAATCTCAGCTCGCCTTCACCCATAGGAAGCGCGACCTTGCGCGTATCCTTTATGAGGCCGAGGTTGCTGTTATACACTGTGACATGAACAGCTACCTGGTCATCAACCGTGCTTTTTAATACTGTCTGATCTCCTGCTGCTACTGCTGATAAAACAAGCAGGATCACCGGGCAAAAAATGCAAGATATCGCTTTCATGGCTCCTCCCTTTGTCAGTTCTCGATAGCTCGGGGACTGCCCCCATAAGCGCTAACTTAGGACCCGCAAACCCTGAACCTCTGAACCCGTAAACGGTTACGCAATTTGTTTTAAACAAGATATGGCAAAAACCAGTGGTGTGTCAAGCCGCAAGCCGGCTTTTCATTCCGGAGACAATAGCCTGACATATCAGAATACGGTCAAAGGGATGAGGCCCCAAAAGGCCTTTTTGTTTATTTGAGATCTTCTACGTATTTGGATGCCAATTTGATCAAAGCTGTTTATCTCCCGACTCGCAATAATATTACATCTTAATTATTGACTTTGATTTAAAGTAATATATACTTTGATACGCTAAGTTATTATATTATTTAAGGTCTAATTAAATATGTTTATGTTATTAAAGAAGAAGACTGATAAGGCAATAACGTGTAATGATTGTAAGTTTTTTGATAATGATCCAAAAATATTAGAGTCTTTATTCCCTGGTATACTTATACTTTCTTCTTTTCATTCATCATCCAGGGGTGATGCCGGTATATGTGAATATCATGATTTATTCCTTTTACCCGGCAGAATATGTGAGCAATTCAAAAGCAAAAGAGTTCAAGCTTTATTGCCTAGTTCCCAAAATAATTCTCACATTAATTCGCCCCACCCGTTCATTAGAGATAGACAGCAGGGCCTGTCCCCTATAAAATCAATCAAGGAACCTCATGCATCTCAAGGACCGGATTCCGGTTCCGGCTATGCTTAAACTGTGGTACTTGTGAGTTACATGGATATTTTATGGCAAGAGACTGAATAGAAGGGATCATTATCGGGAAGTGGTATTGGCTTGGAAGCAAAGGGAGGAGGAATAGTTTAATGAAGAAATGGTACAGTGTTGTTGTTTTGTGTGCGTTTTTTTTGTTCAGTGGTGTGGTTAACAGCTTTGCCGAGCTGACGGCTGAGGAATTGCTTCAAGTGCTTATTGAAAAAGGAA
>JAUXDR010000209.1 GCA_030618205.1 Deltaproteobacteria bacterium
TTCGCCTTCAGGGTGTTCTTCAAAAATTTGCCTCAAACGTATTTTATAGACTGTATTTGACCAGTCAAGCTCCACCGGCACCTGCTCCAACTCTTCGTCTGACAGGGACTCAAGGCCCCTTCTTGCCACCTTTTTTGAAATTTCCGCCGGAAGGTTGAGCGCCAGGATCGGGATACCATGCTCCTTGCAGTATTCTATGATCGGGCGGTAGAGGTGATAATCATACCTCCATCTTTTAAGATACTCGCTCTCTTTCAGGAAGGTCTTTTCGTCTATCTGACCGCCCAGATACCTGTCAAGTACATCCTGAAACGGGCGCTGGAACATCTCCATTCCTACGGCAAGGCGGCGTTCCCGTCTGTCAAGCCCCTGGATGACCCTCAGTTGGGCCATGTGATGGCTAAACCTGTCGTGATGTTCTCCAATATAGATCACCCGCTTTTCAGATACGTCGTTGATTATCAGATCCACCGGAGAGAGAGCACTGGCAGCAATCCCCATAATTTCGGTTTGCAGGGCCAGGCGTATTCCATTTTGAGTGACTGCTGTGTTTTTTTCCACCAGTTTGCCATCCTTGAACCTCAATGTGCTGTAGCGCCCGTAGTGAGTGAGTTTTCTCAAAATGAGCTCCAGTTCTTTTGAAGAACCGGCCTTTACCACGCCCACCACACCTGTTGGGTTGATGGGATTTTCTTTAATAGTGATGATGACTCCATTGTCCGGATCCGGCATTTCACCTGTCAGTCGTTCAAGTCTCGGAGCAGGATCTCCAAGTATGAGCAAGGAACCTTTGTTCAGGTCTGAGTCGGTCAGGCTGTCAATATTTCTTTCTTCAAATCCCAGCGATTGAAGAAAAACAGCAAATTGACCATAGATTTCCGGACCTTGCGAAGGGAGCACAAAGAACTTGTGTTCTGATCCCAGGAGGCGGGAGAGCACAGGGGGAAACTCGGAGGAATCCAGCTTGCGCATGAGATTGTAGTCCGGGTCCAAAGTCACGCAAAGGGGCTGCCCTTTGATTTCGATATCCACAGATTCCTTTTCATCCTTTATACGGACACTGCGGCGCACTTCCCCGGATGTGGTTTCTAATACCAGAGGCACTAACAGGGAGTAAGGGCTTTCCATACCCTGGTGTATAGTCAGTTTTTGACTTTGGAGCCCGCTGCCCGGATAAGTGATATTTCCCTTGCTAATGGTGAGTACCGGCACGTCTTTTCTTTCAAGCCATTGGTCAAAAAAGACAGAAAGGTCCTTTTTGCTTGTGTCTGAAAAAATGGTTTCCAACTCGCTCCAGCCAGCCACCTTGAATCGGTAATCCAGGACAAATCTTTTCAGGGCCTTGTTAAAGGCATCTTCACCTATCTCCTGTTTTAACATGTGAAACAACATCGCCCCTTTGCCATAACCTACGGCCTTTGAGGCTCTGTCTGTCCTAAACCTGAACTGTGCAAGGGACATGGCTTTGTCTTCATGGACGTAGCTCTGGTAGTCCACAAGCAATCGATGTCTGTAGTCGCTGCCACGGCCTTTCTGTTCTTCATACAGATAGTCTGCCAGGTATGTGGTAAGCCCTTCACTCCAGTTACCTTCTTTCGGGTCTACATAGACAGAGTTTCCAAACCAGGAGTGGAGTATCTCGTGGCCCAGGGAGGTGTCCACAATGAAGGGGAGTCTTGCCACCTCTTGTCCAAGAAGAGTGTAAGTGGAGAGGCCATAGCCTGTGGGGGCACGGTTTTCCACTATTGCAAATCGCTTAAACGGGTATGGGCCAAGGAGGCCTTCATAGAGATCAAGATAGTGTCTGGATTTGTCAATGTATTTCTGAGCGAGTTCTTTATCCTCAGGGAAAAAGTATGCAGCAATCTCAATACCCTTGTGGCGTTCCAGGCTGACTTGATACGGGCCTGCGACCAGTGAAATGCCGGTCCTTGGGTGGGGGAATTCAAAGATATAGATACTTGTCTTTTCCCTGTATTCCACCTTTACGGCATCTGCTTCAGACACGGCTTTAAAATCAGCAGGCACTGCGGCCTTGAGCTCGTAGCAGGCAAGCCCCTCCAATGTCGGACACCAGCCATCAAGCAATACAACGCCTTTTGTGTCTATGAAGCTATCCGTCATTATATGGTCATTTTTTGCGCCGGTCCCGGGGCTCAAGGGTAAAAAATCTCTATGAAATTGAATCCTGAGCAACCTGTTTCTGCCGGAAGCTACAACACTGAAAGAGTCGTCTTCAATGGAAGGATTTATGGTTCGCCCCGCAAGGGTGACACGGTCTAACTCCACGCCTCCCACATGTATCCGTACAGGTTTTTCCATGGGGAGTTCTGTTGAGGCCTTTCCCTTTATCCGGCGGTTTTCCATATCCAGTGTCACGTCGATACTAACCATGAGGATATTATCCTTATTTTTGCTGACCTCAGACCAGGCAGGAGTGTCAAAGGCCGCTAAAAATGCCAGGAGAAATAGGGATAATGACAGAAAATACGAAGTTTTTTTCATAATAAACCCTTTTTAGATCAGTAACTGTTCACGGGATTACAACGACCGTTTTACCGCAACCCACGGAACTGTGAGCGTTTACAGGGTGCTGCAGATGCGAGGCGGAGGGTACGCAGACGTACTCCCTGTACTTCAAGTGCCCGACAACAAAGCAGATGCGGTGCCCTGTGAACGCTCACTTAGATCAATATATGAGAAAATATACAATACCCACTATCACAACGCTTATAACACGCAGGGTTTGACCCATCATGAGTATGATTATACCCATTTTTGGCTGAAAGATGCCCAGATATCTCGGAAGTTGGTGTCTCAGGGCCCTTA
>JAUXDR010000059.1 GCA_030618205.1 Deltaproteobacteria bacterium
CCAACCGAATTATTGAGCTCATGAAAGATATGCGGGATGAATTCGGCACTACCTTTATCTTCTCCACCCACGACCCCAAGGTGATGAAAAACGCGGAAACTATTTTTACCCTGGAAGATGGGAGATGGGAAGGGGGGTGGGAAGGTTGAAGGTAGAAGGCTGAAGGGAAGCTGGATAATAACAATTAGGTAGAAGGTGGATAAACTGAAAGTGGATAGACTGATAGGAACAAATCATGTGTGATTACGCAAAACTTCGTGTGTTGCGAGATGGTCGAAATACTTCAGCCTTCAGCCTTCAACCTAACTAACCTAAACTCATGCTTAGTATCTTAAATCTTGCTATCCGCAATCTGCGGCGCTATAAGCGACGAACCTTGCTTACATCTGTTTTGATCACCCTGGGAGTGGTGGCGGTGCTGCTTTTTGTTTCCGTGTCCGGTTCCTTCAAGGCCATGATGATCGGCCAGATCACAGATTCCATGCTGGGCCACCTGCAGGTGCACCGCAAGGGATATCTTGCCTCCATTGACAGTCTGCCCCTGGACCGTAACCTGAAAGGCAAACAGGTTGCCGAAGTAAAGGAAATCCTGGAAGGCAATGATGCCGTGGAGGCCTATTCCATGCGGATTAAGCTGGGAGCCATGTTCAGCAATTTTTCAGAAACAACCAATATTCGGCTTAATGCGGTCAATCCAAAACAAGAGATGCAGACAGTCCCCATGCTTACCGATCGCATCATCAAGGGAAAAAAGGAGGGCCTCCTTGACAAGGGAGAAATCCTTGTTCCTGAGCTCATTGCCAAGGGAATGAAGGTTAAGATCGGCGACACTATTGTCCTGGTTGCCACCAACAAGGATGGATCGGTGAACGGGCAGCCCTTTGTGGTACGCGGTATTCTGGAAGGCATTTCCGGGCCGGGCGGCCGGGATGGCTTAATCCATCTTGACGATGCCAGGACCCTGCTGCGTATCGAGGACAGAGAGATCAGCGAAATTTCTATACGTTTGAAAAGCATGGGCCGGATGAATGAGGTATTTGATCAGTTGAAGGACCGGCTCGGACCTATTAAAGACAAAATGGACAAATCGGTCTTTGAAGTGCACACATGGGAAAAGCTTTCACCATTTTTCAATATCGCCGAGATGATTGACCTGATGACCTTTTTCATCAAGATCATGTTGGTAGCCATTGTTCTGGTGAGTATCATGAACGTTATGATTATGGCTGTTTATGAGCGCATCAACGAAATCGGCACCATGGCTGCCATTGGGACTGTGCCGGGCAAGATCCTCTCCCTTTTTATGGTGGAGGGTTTTTTGCTTGGCGTATTCGGCACCTTGATAGGTGTTGTTATCAGCCTTATTACCATTGCCGGAATGAATACGGCCCAGATCAGTTTTAATTTCGGACGCCAGAAAGGACTGCTGCTTTCACCAACCATCGCCTTAAATGATGTGGTCACGGTTGCCGGCATTGTCATTGCCATAGCTGTACTTGCCAGCCTGCAGCCGGCCTGGAAAGCTGCGAGAATGGATCCCATAACAGCCCTGCGCCATGTATAACAGCCTTCAGCCTAAACAACCTAAGGAGAAGAACCCATGAAAATTAGAAGCACATCAACCATTATTGTCAGTTTGTTTTTGTTTCTGCTCTTTGCTTTTGCCACAGAAGCTTCTGCCGATTCAATGAAAATTGCCGTGGCCGCCACCGGTCCGGAAAAGGATGCGGCCATAAGCCAACAGACAGGGAGAGCCCCTTTTTTTCTATTTTTCGATGACAAGGGTAATCTGCTTGAGGCCATAGAGAATCCTGCAAAGGATCAATACGGGGGCATTAGTCGAAGCATATCTTTATTTCTTGCCGACAAAGGGGTGACGCTCGTTATCGCTGGTAATATCGGAAATAAAATGAAACAGGCTCTGAGGGACTATCAGATTGAATATACAGAAAAAACCGGAGTTGCTTATGATGCGGTGCAAACAATTATTCAAGACCGTTAGCCAGACCATCGTTCCGGCAGTTATTTCCTTTTGTTTTTTCGGGACAGCCGCGGCCCTCGCCCTGGATGGCAATGATATCCTGCGCCAGGTCGATAAAAACATGCAGCCCCAGTCCTATGAGATGTACCGGAAGCTGATCAACATAGAGCCCGATGGCTCAAAAAAGGAGTTTGTCCTTTATACGGTTAAGAAGGGACAGGACAAAATGGTGGCCTTGTTTCTCTCGCCGGCCAGTGAAAAGGGCCGTTCTACTTTACGCCTGGGCGATAACATGTGGCTCTACATCCCTAATGTGGGCAGACCATTGCGTATTACCAGTCTGCAGTCAGTCGTGGGCGGGATATTCAACAATTCCGACATTCTGCGACTGGACTACAGCGTAGAATATAACGCGGAACAGATAACCGACCAGGGTGACACCTACCTGCTTGAACTGAAGGCCAAGTCCCCCTCAGTTGCCTATAACCACTTGAAGATGAAGGTGGATAAAAAGACATTTTTGCCAACCACCATTGAATGTTATGCTGTTAGCGGCATGCTCATCAAGACCCTGCACTATACGAAAATTAAGGATTTCGGCCAAGGCCTTATCAGGCCGTCAATGCTTGAGACGGACAGCCCGCTCCACAAGGGCTATCGGTCTGTAATGCTCTTTGCCAAAGTCAAGAAGAAAGAACTGCCGGACGAAGTGTTTACCCTCAATTACCTGTCCAAGGTTGATGAATTGCGATAACACCGGCTCCTATCTTGCCGGCTTTCTGCTTAGTTTGCTCCTTTTCTCTCCTGCTTTTCTGTACGCAGATGACGAACTCAGTTTTGAACTGGAGGAGTTTGAAAAAAAGGCTCTGGAAATGGGAGGCTATGCAGAGCTAAAGTGGGAGCACATGGATATTAACCAGGGTTCTGCTTTTGCCCGGTTGAATCTCTCAGACCAGCCCCGGTCGACAATTGATCGTTTCTCCGGCAGTCTGCAGATTGACGGTTATTACACCAAAGAGATAATTAGTTTCAATTGGCTCCTCAAGGCTTCTGCTCAGCAGGATGATCTTGGCTGGGCTGACATGGCAGATGTCTATGAGGCCTATGTCAGCATCAAACCGGCGCCTATTTTTACTGCGGGTGTCGGCAAAAAGTCATACAGGTGGGGCAAGGGATATGCGTGGAATCCGGTCGGCTTTATCAACCGTCCCAAAGACCCCAATGATCCGGAAGAGGCGCTGGAGGGCTATATAACAGCCGAAGTTGATCTTATAAAGAGCTTTTCAGGACCATTGCAGACTGCTGCTCTTACCACAGTGATTCTGCCGGTGTGGCAGGGAGTCAATGAAGATTTTGGTGAGATAAACAATGTGAATCTGGCAGCCAAGCTTTATCTCCTGTATCGGGATACGGACATCGACTTGATCTTGTACACAGGTGACAGCCGTTCCACCCGTTATGGCCTGGATTTTTCCAGAAACCTGGCGCCGAATTTTGAAATTCATGGGGAGCTTGGCTATGTTCCCGGCCAGAGGAGAGTAGTCCTTCAGGATGATGGCTCCGCCTTGGTCCAGGAAACTGCGGCGCTCTCCTATCTCCTTGGTCTCCGCTATTTATGGGAAAATGATATAACCGGCATTATTGAATATTACCACAATGATGCCGGGTACACTGAAGAAGAGATGGAGCGTTTTTTTCAACTCATTTCAGACGGTGAAAACCATTTTCTTGCCTCAGGCAGTGATGTACTTCTTGCAAGGGCAAGAGACATGAGTCTGCGAGGCTATGGCAAGCCGCAACCTGGTCGCAATTATCTTTATGCAAGATTTACCCAGAAGGAACCCTTTGATATTCTGTACTTTTCACCCGGCCTTTTCACAATTATCAACCTTGATGACAAGAGTTACTCCGTAAGCCCGGAGATGGTTTATACAGGATTTACGAACTGGGAATTACGGTTGCGTTTTTCGTATCTTAATGGCGGAAAATTCACCGAATATGGCGAGAAAATGAACAGCAACAAGCTGGAATTGCGAGTCCGCTATTTTTTCTAAGGATACCGATTATTTACTCTCAAGATTGGCCCAATTAACTCCCCAGCCAACATCTACCTCCAGGGGCACGGCAAGATCCATTACATTTTCCATGGTCTTTTTCACCATCGTGGTGACTTTTATTATTTCTTTTTCCGGCGCTTCGATTATCAGTTCGTCATGTACCTGGAGCAACATCCTGCAGGGTATTTTTTCTGCCTGGATATTTGAGTCAACTTCTATCATGGCCAGCTTTATTATATCTGCTGCAGTGCCCTGAATAGGTGTGTTAATAGCGGTTCTCTCGGCGAATTCTCTTACAGTCCTGACCCTGTTTTTAAGGTCGGGGATATAGCGCCTGCGACCAAGGAGTGTGGTGACGTACCCCTGTTCCCTGGCCTTTTCTACAGTTTCCTTCATGTAGCGTTTTACACCGGGATATTTCGCAAAATAGCGGTCGATAAACTCCTTTGCCTGTTTATTTCCAATGCCCAGTTCCTTTGCCAGACCAAAGGCGCTTATTCCGTATATTATTCCGAAGTTAACGGTCTTGGCCGCTCTGCGCATTTCCGGCGTAACCAGCTCCGGGAACACGCTAAAGACCTCTGCCGCGGTAAGACGGTGAATGTCTTTATCATTTTTGAAGGCATTTACCAAAGCTTCATCCCCGGAATAGTGGGCAAGGACTCTCAGCTCAATCTGGGAGTAATCCGCGGATAAGAGAAAGTTCCCTGGAGCCGGAATAAAGAGCGCCCTGATTCTCCTGCCTTCTTCTGTCCTGACAGGAATGTTTTGGAGATTGGGATCACTGGATGAGAGCCTGCCTGTGGATGTGACAGTCTGGTTAAAGGATGTGTGGACCCGCCCTGTATCAGGATTGACCATCCTCTTTAACCCGTCCACATAAGTGGACTTGAGTTTTGACAGGTTTCTGTAGGCAAGGAGTTGTCGCGGAAGCTCGTGAGACTGGGCAAGTTCCTTGAGTACCTCTACGTCTGTGGAGTACCCGGTCTTCTTGCGGGTCTTTTTTTTCTGAGGAAGCTTGAGCTTTACAAAAAGTATTTCCGCCAGTTGTTTCGTAGAGTTTATGTTGAATGGCTCTCCGGCAAGCTCGATAATTTTTTTATCCAGGTCAGAGAGTCTTTGAGAAAATTCTGTTGACAGCGCATCAAATCCTTTTATATCAACAAGAATTCCGGCCATCTCCATTCGAGCGAGAATCCGTATCAAAGGCACTTCAACCTGCTCAAACAGTTCATGTAGGCCGCTCTCTTTTAACCTCTTCCACAGGGCCTTTTGGACAAGTGAAGTTACGTGAACGTCTTCGCAAGAGTAATCCCTGGCAAGAGGTAAGGGCACACAGGCAAAGTTTTTGACCCTTTTCTGTGTTTCAGTTACCTCTCTGAAAGATATCATGCGGTGCCCCAACACCTCTTGTGATATCTCAGCAAGGTTGTGACGGCGCTTTGAGGGGTTAAGGAGGTAAGAGGCCACCATCGTGTCCCCGGATATTCCCTTCAGCTCCATTCCGTGGTTGGCAAGGACAATCAGGTCATATTTTATGTTCTGCCCGATTTTTTCGATTTTCCGGTCTGAAAATATGGGTCCAAGGACCTCGGCCACCTGAGATAAATTGAGCTGGGGCTCATGGCTCTCGTGTCCAACAGGGAAGTAAGCGGCCTTTGGTGGTGTAATGCAGAGAGAGATCCCAACAAGCTTTGCCTTCATTGGAAATTCGCTTGTGGTCTCTGTGTCGATGACTATTGTTGAGGCTTTTCGTGCCATCTCCGCCCAGCGGGCAAGATCCGTCGGGGATTGTATCAGCTCATATTCCTTAAAAGAGATGGTCTGTTCCGGCACCATCTGGTCTAAAAAGCGGGTAAGATTGAATTGTTTAAAGAGCTGCCTCAGTTTTCGCTGGTCAGGCGGGTTTCTGCGAAACGCGTTAATGTCAAGGGGGACGGTTATATCGTCCGCAAGGCTTACAAGCCTGCGCCAAAGGTCTAGGCGGTCCTTGTGGGTTTCAAGCCGCTCTTTCAATTTTCCCCTGGGGAACTCATCCAGGTGCTTGATAAGGTTATCCACTGAGCCATAGCTTTTTATGAGTTTTAAAGCGGTCTTTAGGCCAATTCCAGGCACACCGGGGATATTGTCCGAGGTGTCACCGGTCAGTGTCATTACATCCAGGAATTGAAGCGGTTCGAGGCCGAATCGTTGGTGAAAGGCATCAAGATCTGTAACTTCGTCTTTCATCGAATCCCACATGCTGACTTGTGGTCCGATCAACTGAAGGAGGTCTTTATCGCCGGAAACAATCATAATGGTCTGATTGGTGATGCGCCGTGCCAGTGTGGCAATTATATCGTCTGCCTCATAGCCATTTTTCTCAAGCTGTGTGAGCCCCAGGGCATTTACTATTTCTCTTACATGTGGGATCTGAACGCTCATATCATCAGGCATCGCCGGCCTGTTTGCTTTGTAATCGGCATAAAGGTCGTGTCTGAAGTTAGGGCCTTTAGCGTCCCACACAATGGCCACATATTCAGGGTCTTTTTCTTTTAGTACCTTCCAGAGCATATTTGTAAGGCCGTAGATTACCTTGGTGGGAAACCCATCATGGGTAGTCAGGGGCTGACGTATACCAAAGTAGGCCCTGTAGAGATACGAGCTGCCATCTATCAG
>JAUXDR010000222.1 GCA_030618205.1 Deltaproteobacteria bacterium
TAAGGAGGTTATGCTATGAAAAAGCTTCATCTTGTTTTATTATTGTTGGTAACGTGTTTTGTATGGAATGTCATGTCATCAACCTGTGATGCCGCTCGCCAAAAAGGTAAGGTGGCGACAGTGGTCAAAGAAGATACGGAGATATGTGAGGCCCTGAAGGATCTTTTGCCTGATCGCGGAGAAGAGCCATGCGAAGTAAAGGGCCAAATCTCCAATCTGGTTTTGATACAAGGGACCTTGCCTAAGAAACTTGAGCCTGAACAGAGCATCATTCTCAAAGTGAAGGGCATGGGTAAATTCATGGCAAAGGTTGTATTCCTTACTGAAAGTGATACTACACTGAATGATATGGCCTCGGCGTTAGTTAAGGAGGAAGGAAGTATCATATGGCGTAGTGAAAAGGACGGTTTCTGTGTATTGCTCAAAGCAGAAAAGGAGTTCTTGCCCTCTGTAGGAGATGAGGTCAGTCTGAAAGTCAAATCTGCCAGAAAAATGATAGAAGGCTGTTAAGCTAAGAACTGTTTAAAGTCCTGGGGCCCTTTTAGAGAAGCCTGTGTTTTCTGACAGGGCCCTTGCTAGTGGAAGAGGAGGTGTAATCATGAACATTCGTTTTTGGACTGTTTGCGGATTGGTTTTGATGATGCTGTCTGCCTGTGCCGCACCACAGACCCGGACCCAGAAAGGCGCGGTTTACGGTACTGCCGGAGGTGCTGCAGCAGGGGCAATCATAGGACAGGCCATAGGCCATGACACCAAGGCAACTCTTGAGGGTGCGGCCATCGGGGCGGCAATAGGCGGTCTGACCGGCGCTGGAATCGGTCATTATATGGATCAACAGGAACAGGCCCTCCGGCAGGCCGTGGCGGCGTCCGAAGCTGCGTCTGTACAGCGCCAGGGGGATATCTTATCTGTGACCCTCAAGAGCGATTTTCTTTTTGATGTGGATTCCAGTGTAGTGCATCCTGGAGCCTATCCTGAGATAGATCGTCTAGCCAGGGTATTTACCCAGTACCCTGACACAAGGATCCGTATAGAAGGCCATACTGACAGTACAGGCCCTGAAGAGTATAATCTGCATCTGTCTCAGAGAAGGGCTGAGGCTGTAAAACAGCTACTTGTTTCAAAAGGAGTTTCTTCGAACAGGATGACAGTTTTGGGCTATGGGGAAAGCAGGCCCAAGGCCGGGAATGACACTCCTTACGGCCGGCAGCTTAACCGAAGGGTCGAGATCTATGTCGAGCCCAGGTAGATAATGATTAGGAGGAACACATGCGGGATACCTTGGCCGTGATTCTGGCCGGAGGAGTTGGAAGCAGGCTTAATGTCCTGGTGCGACACAGGGCCAAGCCGGCTGTTCCCTTTGGCGGTATCTACAGGATAATTGATTTCGCCCTTTCAAATGTTATGAATTCAGGTCTTAATCAGGTGGCAGTGCTGACCCAATACAAGCCTCTTTCTCTAATGGGGCACATAGGGACCGGCGTTGCCTGGGATTTTACCGGCAGGACCAGGGGAGTCAAGATCCTGCCCCCACGTACAGGGGAGAAAGATTCAGACTGGTATAAGGGCACTGCAGATGCAATACGGCAGAATCTGGACTTTATAGAGGCCAGACCATCAAAGCAGATCTTAATACTTTCAGGGGATCATGTCTATTACATGGATTACAAGGACATGGTTAAACACCATAAGGTTTCAGGCGCTAAGGTCACAGTGGCTATGATGACTGTTCCCTGGGAGCAGACGGATCAATTCGGAATAGGCATCCTGGATGAAAAGGGCCGGATTGTCGATTGGGAGGAAAAGCCTGAAAAGGCCGGATCAAATCTTGCCTCAATGGGGATTTATATATTTGATACTGAATACCTGGTCAAATCACTGAGGGCTACCAATGAAGTGGACTTTGGTCACCATATCCTGCCCAAGGCTATGGAGGAAGGGCAGTTGTTTGCTTACACTTTCCATGGATACTGGCGGGACGTGGGAACGGTGCCTGCGTATTGGGAAGCCAACATGGACTTGCTCAGGCCGGAAAGTGGCTTGGAGCCTGAGACATGGAGCATATGCACCAATGTTGAAAATGAGGCCCTGCTATTTGATCGCCCCCCGGCAAGGATTCTACCCGGTGCCGATGTAAAGAATTCGGCTATTACCAAGGGCTGTGTGATACGTGGGATAGTGAGGGGGTCGGTTCTCTCGCCTGGAGTAGTGGTGGAATCAGGGGCAAAGGTCATTGATTCCGTACTTATGCACAATACATGGGTGGGTAGCGGAGCGTTTTTGAACAAAGTCGTGACTGACAAGGAGATCACAATCGGCCCTGACTCCAACATCGGACTGGGGAATATTTATGTGGCAAATCGTCTCTATCCCGAGCACCTTTCTGCCGGCATAACCCTGATCGGCAAATGGGCCTCTGTCCCTAAAGGGGCAAAAGTCGGCACAAATTGTATTATTGCCCAAGGGGTCACGAATCATATGTGGCCGGAAGATTTATTACTCCCTGACGGGGAGACACTGGATGGTCTAAACAAATGATTTTTCAGGAAATTATAACAAATCTTAATAAATACTGGCAGGAACAGGGGTGCATATTGCTCCAGCCATATGACATGGAGGTAGGGGCAGGGACCTTTCATCCGGCCACTTT
>JAUXDR010000185.1 GCA_030618205.1 Deltaproteobacteria bacterium
TCGATGAGTTTATCAAACAACTCAAGGAGTGGTACGAATCTGACTACAAAGGTTTTAAAACACTTTTTGATAAAGCAGTGGAAAATGTCCAACCCATTCCAGAAGGACAAAAATCAAGCCTCCATTCTCTTTCCGTCAAATCCAGCCTCAGCCGTTTACTTTCTCATTCCAGGGGGTTATAAAGAAACTCCATAGGAAGGAAGGTAGCCGCGAATTCGGCTCAGTTCAACAACATTTTATCAGCCATCCTGCCCTGACATACGACTTACAGAGGGTTACCACGCTTTTCCGGCACTTCAGGGCTGGTAGTTTATTCACTGCGGGACGGCTGATAAAACGCTATTCGTTCGGCAGATAAATCTATAAGAGTTTTCTTAGATACAAAGTTGAAGAATGAAGACAACGCAATACTTTGATTATACAAGGAAAAGGCCTGATCGAGCGTGGATTAAAGATGATTGGATAGAATTTGTAATCAATGATCCTGTAAAAATCGAAGTCCAATCAGATGGAAAGGTTAAAAAGTGGCCGAAAATAGCGGAAGTAAACAAATATCTGAGGGTTATTTTGTTAGAGGGTGGAGAAACAGTGCACAATGCCTTCTTTGATAGGTCCTTCATGGAGGATTAAGAAATGAGAGTTAGATATTTTTCAGACACTGATACTGCTCTTGTTGAGTTCACTGATAACGAAGTCTATGAAACAAAAGAGATCAGTGAGAATGTTTATGTCGACTTAGATCGAAGAGGTAATCTAATAAATATGACAATTGAACATGCAAGAGCCAATGCAGGACTATGGGAATTTTCATACCAGGAAATGGTTCCCCCAATCCACATAAAAGCTGCTGAACAAAGTGCTGACCGCCAATAGCGCTGCGGTTTTTGGAATGTACTGCCACGCATCATGGCAGATGATTTCTCAAAGGTTCCAGCCCCCCGGTATTGGCGGCAGGTGATGCGTAAAGTTAGCCACTTTTAGAAAAAAGATGAAACCAAACGAATCCAGGCCTATTGTTCGGGAAATCATGACTGAATTTACCAATCTTACCGGACTTTCAGCAGCCGGAAAGGGTCCACAGCGCTATTTGTGGACTGACGCTTTTGCCGTATGCAACTTTCTGGAACTCCATCGCCAAACAAGTGATGAAAGATACAAGCTTCTCGCATTGAGCCTCGTTGATCAGGTTCATAACATACTCGGCCGACACCGTGAAGACGACCCACGAACCGGTTGGATCAGCGGCCTCGATGAAGAGGAAGGCAAAATGCATCCCACAAAAGGGGGGTTGAGGATCGGTAAAAAGATTAACGAACGGAAGCCCTCTGATCCTTATGACGAACGCCTGGAATGGGATCGGGATGGGCAATATTATCATTACCTGACGAAATGGATGTACGCTCTCAATCGCGTAAGCCGTGTAACTGGAGATTCAATTCACAATATGTGGGCGATAGAGCTTGCGAAAACCGCACATGCCAGGTTTACCTATGTTCCGTCGTCCGGCGGTCAGAAACGTATGTACTGGAAAATGAGCATAGACCTCTCCTTTCCTCTAGTACAATCCATGGGACATCACGATCCTCTCGACGGATTCATAACCTATATCCAGCTTCAGGCCACTGCAGCTGAAGATTCTGAAAAACCTACGCCCGATCTCAACCTGGAGATTGCTGACATGGCCGACATCTGTAAAGGAAAAAACTGGGCCACAGATGATCCACTCGGTATTGGCGGTCTTTTGTGTGATGCATGCAAATTAGCGCAATTGATTATTAGCAAAAATTTTGAACAAACCGGCCTGATGGAGGATTTGTTGGATGCTTCCCTGCCAGGTTTGGAATCCCATGTGAGAAATAATTCCTTGAAGCTTCCTGCTGATTACCGTCTTGCATTTCGGGAGCTGGGATTGGCTATTGGATTACGGGCTGTTGAAAAGCTGAAAGGATTGATTGAGGGGAATCCAGACCTTTTCGATAGGAAACATCCGCTGCATTTGCGGATTGAAAAACTGATGCAGTATATACCCTTGAGTGAAATAATTGAGAAGTTTTGGCTTGACCGCAAAAACCAAAAAGCCTCCAGTTGGACAGAGCACCGTAATATTAATATGGTGATGTTGGCGACCAGCCTGGCCCCTGATGGATATTTGACACTGTAATTGGGCTTTGGGGGGCAGCCTTATGGCCCGGCACCAATAGTCTCTTGTGCCCATTCAAGGGCCGGCCTCACCCTTGGAGCCACCAGAGAGAGTGCCTCTTCATACGATACCCAGCGATACTCATCGTGTTCAGGTCTCCCTATATCCGGATTTACCGGAAGGCTTACACGGGACTCGCTGGTCTCTGCTATATAATAACGGGCTACCTTGCCGCGGCCGTAAGGTCCTGTCTCCCTGTAATCGTATCCCCAGCGAAAGTTGAGGTCATTCAAGGTAGTCTCCTCCGCTACCTCTCTCTTGGCGGCTTTAACAGGAGACTCACCCGGCTCCACAATCCCTTTTGGAAAATCCCAATAACCAAAGGCCCTGAGCAATAAATATTTCAACTGGACTTCATTCCTCCTGACTATTATTACTCCTGCAGAAAGGATCATTTTCTTTGTTACATTACTCTCCACCGAATTCTTCATTCTTCATCACTCGGTCCCTATAAAAAACGGTCGAAAATCAGACTCGTCCTGTTCAAGGGCATGATTTATCTCTTTCAAGAGCCTTGGCCTGTCCTGAGGCAGGCGGCCGTGAAGGTTGATGTAGTTCGTATAGTGGTCACTGGCAAGGAAAGTTTTAATGGTCAGGCCTTCAAGGAAGGTCCTTGTTTCCCTTAAAACGCCGTGAGGCGTGAGCATCTTGAGGCGCCCCGCCAAGACATCATCCAAAATAGGTGTATTTATCTTTGGCACAAAGGTGCGCAGCCGGACAAAATCGGGCGCGATTTCATTGATCACCCTGGCAGTCTCTTTTGCATGCTCGGATGTTCTTTCCTGGCCTCCGATCCCCAAAATAACATACAGGCTTAATTCGATCCCAGCGGCCATCAGCCACTTGCCCGCTTCGATCTGCTCCTGGGCATGGGTTCCCTTGCGAATATGTTTCAATATGACGTCATCACCTGATTCAAGGCCCACATGAATGCGTCCAAGGCCCGATTTGGCCAACT
>JAUXDR010000109.1 GCA_030618205.1 Deltaproteobacteria bacterium
ATTCACCCTTTTGTGCCTTCACCCGTATCCTCACAGTCGTTCTTGATGCCAGACACTCTCACCAGGCAAACACATACTATCTCACCATTGGCGCAGGTGCCTTTTTTCTTCTTCGAGAAAGGCAATTCTGAGGCAATTGAATTTTTCTTTGAAAAGCATTTTTCAAGGGAGAATCTGCCCGAAATTCCCTCAAAATCCCTTCACAACATAACACCCACATAGCACCGCAAAAAAAGCACTTACAGCAAAATGCCATAGATGCCTGATATAACTGGTCCGCCCAGCAGGATTCGAACCTGCGACCTGCGGATTAGAAGTCCGCTGCTCTATCCAGTTGAGCCATGGGCGGGTATCCAATGACCGATTCGTGTATAATCTCTTACTATGCCCTTGTAAAGTGACTTACCTCGTGACCGTTCAGGTTTTCGGTGAACCTCTAAATCTCTGAACCTCTGAATCTCTGAACGGTTACAGCTGTTTCAATACCCTTGACAAGCGATCTACCTGGATCTGCAATTTATCTAGTCCCGCATTATTGTGGATTACATAATCAGACCTTTTGGCCTTTACTTCCTGAGGAATCTGAGTGGCCATCCATCTGGAGGCCATGTCAATGGACATCTTTTTACGTTCTGCCAGTCGTTTTATACAGATCGGTTCTGGTGCCACAACTGAAACTACGTAGTCAAAAAGGTCTTGCCAACCAGCCTCAAAAAGTAAAGGTACTTCTACTATTATGACATTGTTTCCTGAAGCGGCCAGTTGTTGAAGTATCTGATCCATCCGTTTAAAAACATAGGGATGAATAATATTTTCTACAAGCTGTCTGATACCGGCATCGGTCAACATCATTTCAAGCATTCGGTGTCTGGCAAGGGTCCCGTTGTCCCTTAAAATCTTTCTTCCAAAGGCCTTGACAAGTTCCTCCAGGGCTAGTTTTCCCGGCTCCACAACTTCTTTGGCAAGCCTGTCTGTATCAATGACCGGGAAATTCTGCTCTGATAGCATCCTTCCCACGGTGCTCTTTCCCGAAGCTATCCCCCCGGTAAGACCAATGACTCTGGCAGGCCAGTTAGAGGATCTTTTGCAAAAATTACCTTTTTTGGATAGTATGTTTGGGTACAATGGTATCGAAGCCATGTCACAAGCTCATTACAGGAGAAATGGATGAAAGTCGATAGAGACACAGTTGTCACCGTCAATTATACAGTGACTGTAGAAGATGGTGGAACACCAGAGGATCTCAACAGACCCTTTACTTGCCGGTTTCTGTATGGCAGAGATCGTATCTTACCCGCCCTTGAAAAGGCATTGATCGGCCATGAACAGGAGGATGAGATCCAAGTAAGCATACCGCCTGAACAGGCCTTTGGTCCTTATGACCCATACCTGATTAAAAAGATTCCCCTTTCTGATCTTAATCATTTCGAGCAATTGAAGGAAGGGGAATATTACGAAGAGTTCGGTCCAAATGGCAAGTCAATTAGGTTCTATCTGAAAGAACTACACAGTGATTACGTGTTAGCAGACTTCAATCACCCGTCAGCCGGGAAGTCTTTAGTTCTTAATGGCACTATTTCAGAGGTAAAGATCGCATCCATGCTGGATATCATGGTAGCTATGAATGCGAATCAGTGTGCAGAGGGTGGGTGAAATCCTTGAGAGTCAGGGCCCGGAGGGCCCTTTCATATAAATACAGACCTCGTTAAGTGGTTGAGTAGTTAAGTGGTTATTATTGTTTGAATTTATATCGTTTGTACAAAAATTGGACACTTGATGTAGTTGAAGGTCTAATATACTGATTTAACATGATTATTTTTCGACTCAACGACTCAACTATTTGACGATTTCTGTATTAAATAAACCTTCCATTAACTTGGAAATCGTTGCCTCCCGCACTTTTCCCGTTCAGAATGCGGCTTGAAATGCCTAATTATGGTCTGGATAAAGAGATGACAAGTTTTCGCCTGGTCATGTAAAAGGCTTTAGAGAGGATTTTCTCAGATTGGAATAGTGGAGTTAAGGGAATTCCCCTGGCAAACCGAAAAGGGGATAAGAACTAAGGAAATTATGGAAATTGAGGACGTTTTAATGAGTGGAAAGCCAAGTTATGAAGAATTGGAACAAAGGGTCAAGGAGTTGGAACGGGAAGCTGGTGATCGCAAGCGTGCGCAGGATGCCTTGCGCGAGAGCGAGGCCAGTTATCGGCTGCTTTTCTCTGCCGAACCTGATGCTATCATAATCGTGGACGCCCGGACGAAACGGATCGTTGATGCCAACGCAGCGGCCTTGACGCTCTATGAATACAGTCGTGATGAGTTCTTGCGCCTTAGGGCCATAGAAATTTCGGCCGAGCCGGAAAAATCAATCGCGCACATCCAAGAAGTGGCGTCCGGGATGCCTGACGTTGCGTCGCCCGGCCCTGTCCAGCGTCTTCATAAGAAGAAAGACGGTACGATCTTCCCGGTGGAGATCTCTTCCGGGGTATTACTGCTCCAGGACCGCAGGATGCTCTGCGCCATCATCCGGGACATCACAGAGCGCAAGCGGGCAGAGGAAGCAATACGCGAAAGTGAGGAGAAATACCGCAGCCTTTTCGACGAATCCATTGATGCAATCTACATTACGAGCCGGGAGGGTAAATTCCTTGACGCTAACCAAGCCGCCCTAGAACTTTTCGATTATGCCAGGGAGGAGCTGATAAACAATATCAATATTCGAAGACTATACATTCGTCCTGGCGATAGAGACAAATTTCAGCAGGAAATAGAGGGAAAAGGGTCTGTTAGAAATTATCCTATAGAGTTTCGCAAAAAGAATGGAACAGGGATGAATTGTTTCCTCACGTCTACTTTGCGGGTTTCCAGTGATGGCGATATTCTCGGATACCAGGGTATCATTCGGGATATCACGGAACAAAAGCTGGCGGAAAAAGCGCTCAGGGAAAGCGAAAAAAAGTACAGTACTCTGGTCGAAAACTCTCTGACCGGCATATATATCGACCAAGACGAGAAGATCGTGTTTGCCAATAACAGGTTTGCTGAGATTTACAGGTACCCAAAAGGACAATTGATAGGTATTGAGAACTGGAGACTGGTCCACCCTGAGGACAGATCCCTGACCAAACAAATGAGGGCCAGAAGGCTAAGCGGAGAAGATGCACAATCGGAATACGAGGCGAGGGGCCTGACAAAGGATGGCGAAACCATTTGGATTACAAGAAGGAACGCTCGTATAGAGTATAAGGGAAGGCCTGCTATACTGGGTAACGTCGTAGATATCACAGAACAAAAGCGGGCAGAGGCAGAACTTAGAAGGATAAACGAGGAGCTTAAGAACTTTGTCGACGTTGTCTCCCACGACCTGAAAACTCCGGTCATTGCCATCCATGGATTTGCTTCTCGGCTGCTTAAGAACTATCAAGAAAAATTGGGGGACAAGGGCAGCCGGCAACTCGAGCAGATCATGGCCAGTGCCCGCCGAATGGAGATGTTGGTCTCTGACCTCCTGACGTTGTCAAGGATTGGTCGGATAGTCCCTACTTTTGAGCATGTTGCCTCGCGTGAAATAGTAAGAAATGTAATCTCAGGTATCCAAAATAGGATCAAGGAAAAGGGGATAGAGGTTGTTGTCGCCGATAATCTTCCGACTATTTTCTGTGATGGAAAACGGATCTATCAAGTCTTCGAGAACCTGCTGGTAAATGCCATCAAGTTTACAGCGGATGTTAAGAAGCCTAAGATCGAGATTGGTCACGAAGATGGGGGAGATCTCCATCTGTTCTATGTAAGGGATAATGGGATCGGGATTGATCCCGAACATCACCTGAGAATCTTCGAGATGTTCCATCGGTTAAGGCTAAAGGAAGACAAGGAAGGAACAGGTTTAGGGCTTGCAATTGTTGATAGGATAGTAAAGAACCATGGTGGAAAGGTCTGGGTAGAGTCGGAAAAGGACAAGGGGGCAACGTTTTATTTTACCATGCCTAAGAGGTCCTGACTGCTATAGACTCAGACTTCTTCCAAAAGTGATGACCAGAGATTCCCAATCCGGTAGCCGGAGGTCTATGACCTCCCACCAGGCTGCTGCCCAAACAACAAAAAAAGTACAGGCGAATAATGCTCCATTCCTAAGTGGAGACCTGATTAAGAAGGGATTGAGACATCTTCAAACCTGACAATTGCCTGATACCATTACTTACTCAAATCTGCGTGTTCTGTAAAAATTACCTGAAAATCCGGAGTAAGGGCCTCAACGGAATCGAAAATCGAGCGGAACATTCTAGAAACGACCGATCTATCTTCGTAAGACCCAGTGTCATTCAGAAGAGCAGAAGGGGGCTGAAGAGTGGAAATGTCGAGTACAAGCTGGTATAGTATGGAGCTATAAGAAGGGAACGGGGGTTTGATGGGGGGTTTACAAACTTACCGGTAGGCAGGAAAATCATCCTGTCTCATGGGTGATGGAGACATAAGCAGGCTGATGAAACATAACTTTGCAGAATATCTTAACGAGAAAGTCATGTTGGGAGATGGCGCCTTTGGGACCTATCTCTTTGAAAAAGGTGTAGACCTCGCAAAGAATACTGATTTGCTTAACATCAGCGATCCAGACCTGGTCTATTC
>JAUXDR010000009.1 GCA_030618205.1 Deltaproteobacteria bacterium
TCGGACAACCTGTGGAATTTCGTTTTCTGGCTTCTACTATCAGGCCGGATGATAGTGTTGGAGATCTGATCAATGACTGGGATGAAACCATAGAACCCATAACGACCCTTCAGACATCCATGGAGGCATCAGGAATTGAACCCGGAACTGTGATACCCGTTCAACTTGAGGCCACGGTAACGGAAATAGGCACCCTGGCCTTGTCCCTGGTCTCAAAGGAAAAAGAACTCCGCTTTGATCTGGAATTTAATGTGCGTGGCTGAGTATATTATTCCATGTCATCTATAGTCCCATTTGACGCCCAGAAACGTCTCCTGACCCAGGCCAAGAAATATATATCTGATCCAGGACTAATAATTGCTGAAAAGGATCGGGCAATTCCTTTGCTACTGCGGGCGCTCAAGCTTGGGGAGCTTAAACTCAGACGAGGAATTATCTTATTATTGGGAAGCTTTGCCAAAGAGGATATCTACTGGCCATTGCATGAGATTATGTGCGACCCGGAAGAGCCGGACGAACTAAGAGATCAGGCAGCTCTACACCTCAGCGTAATAGGACCCTTCCTGGATGACCCCCATGCCCTGATCAGAAAATTAATTGCAGACCTGAAAGACCCTGATACAGATGTTAAAGTCCGTGCCATATTAGCCCTGGGCTGGGAAGGCAATATGGGAGCGGCTTTATCCCTGATTGAATGTCTGTATGACCTTGATGAAGAGATACAGGAAGTCGCAGTCTGTGCGCTGTGTAACCTGAAGGACAGCCGTGTTATTGGGCTTCTGTTTGACAGGATGCAGCATTGCTCTCTGGACCAGAAAAGGGCCATCCTCTTTAATCTGTGGAGGTTCAAGGACAAGCAGAAGGAAATTACTGAAATTTATAGAAAAGAATTAGAACAAGGGGAACCTTCCCTGAGACTGGACATACTCATACTCCTGGGACAACTGGACAACGATATGAGCCACGAGGAACTCTATCGCTCCTTCCTCAAAGATCCCAATTCAAAGATAAGGGCCCTCGCCCTCGAGCGCCTGGGTGCCATGAGGTCAATAGAACTTGAGCATGTTCTCCCTTTTCTGGACGACCCTGCCATGGAGGTTAAAAGGACGGCCATAAGTATTGTCCAAAGCTATAAGAAGTAATAGTAGTTACACACTAATTAGATACAAGGGGAATCTCAGGCATATAATCTTCAACAGCAGGGAATGCTCGAAGGTCCTTGGCAATGGCAGCCTCTAAAAAATTGTTTACCCACCAGAAAATATTTCTGTGACGCACTACCTCCCTGAGCCTGTGCATCCTGTTATGCCTTTCCGCTTGATCCATGTGAAAGGCCTGATGAATGGCGTTGGACATCCCTTCAACATCATAGGGATTAACCATGATAGCCCCTCTATGCAACTGGGCTGCAGCACCTGCAAACTCACTGAGAATCAGCACACCATTTTCTTCCAGGTTGCAGGCACAGTACTCTTTTGCGACCAGATTCATCCCGTCTTTCAGCGGAGTAATTATGGCGATTTCAGCCAGACGATAATAGGCCAAAAGCTCAGAGCGGTCCAGGCTTCTGTAGAGATAGTGTATCGGCACCCAGCCTGATTGGGTAAACTGTCCATTTATTTCACCAACAAGACGGTATAGCTCTGCTCTAAGCATCTGGTATTCAGGGACCTCCTCTCTGCTGGGGACTACGACCTGAACTAGGGTGATCTTCCCCTGAAGTTCAGGAAAACGGGAAAGCGCGTCTTTAAAGGCTTCAAGCCTCTCCGGTATCCCCTTGGTATAATCAAGCCGATCCACACCCAGTATCACCTGGCGATCCGGTAAAGCCTCGTGGAGGTACCATGCCATATCAGCCACCTCTTTAGATTCTGCATCCTGGGCAAAAGCATCGTAATCAATACTGATAGGGAAGGCACCTACCCTGACCCGCTTATCTCCAACAATAACAGTAACAACAGACCCCCTTCCTGAAATCCTGATACCTGAGCTGATATGACGAAGGCACTGGGTAAAATTCTTGCGGTCCCTCATGGTCTGAAAACCAACCAGTTCATATTCAAGGAGTGCCCTGAGGATCTGAGCCCTCCATGGTAATTTCATGAAGATGTCCGCAGGCGGAAAGGGAATGTGGAGAAAAAATCCCGTGTTCCTTTCTGTTCCAAGCTCCTTAAGGGACTGGGCCATATGCATGAGATGGTAGTCATGGACCCATATATAATCGGTCTCACTGCTGTGCTTTGTTGTAATCTCAGCGAATTTGCGGTTGACGTTCAGGTACTGCTGCCAATACCTGGGCTTAAAATTACAGCGAGTCTGTAAATCATGGAACAGGGGCCAGATAACCTCATTGGAGAATCCATAGTAGTAGTCGCCGACCTCATCGGCTGAGAGCGGTACTGGATAGAGCCTATATCCGGCTTCACGAGACGCCGGTTCCATGAGCCCGGCAAGATCTTCGTCATCAGTCCCTCCGGACCAACCGATCCAGACCCCTCCCCTGTTCCTGAAGACCGGAGCAAGGGCAGTCACAAGGCCACCTGCACCAGGCTTTATCTCCAATCCGTCAGGTCCATGGACCAGGCGGATCGGCAAACGGTTTGAAACTGCTACTATCCTGGTACCCGGCTCTTCCACACATTCCTCCTTTTCTTCTGTGTAACCAAAATTATAGTCTTCTAATGTTACATGCCCGGGCCCATTCTGAAAGAAATTGCAGGAGTTCCTCCGGAGGCTTTATCCAAAGGTCTGCTTCCGTAGTCCTTAATTCGGACCTGACCAAAACCCCGATACCCCTGCCCTTTATAGCGCGAAAGGCGTCCTCATCAGTTCTATCATCTCCGAGATATGCAACAACCATATCTGACCCTGATTCCTGAAAAATGGTCTCAACCGCTTCACCCTTGTGACATCCCGTAGCCCTGAATTCAAGCCCACCATCAAAGCCATAGAGACCGACACCGTGCCTTTGTTCTAAAGAAGACGAGACGCTACGGACCTGTGTCAAGATCTCCTCTGCCTTCTCTGATGGGAGACCCCGCACATGGAATGCAATGCAGCCGGGCTTTAACTCACAACAGGACTCCAGGCCTGATGCTCTGGCCCAATCAAGGACCTCTTTCAAGACCTTATCTGCTTTAGCCCCAACAGGCAAAATCTTGTATGTACCGTCTGCATAAAGCCTTTCCCTGCCGTGTGACCCCCATATCTCAGGAATGACTTGCAGTCCCAGCAGGGGCAGGAGGTCTTCCACGCTCCTTCCGCTTATTACAACGACCCTGCAACCACCAGTAACTATTATTTTTTCAAGGATCTTCCTTACCCCAAAATACGGCACCGCCTTATCCCGCTCCACTCTGAAGGGGGCAAGCGTGCCATCATAGTCAAGGAGTAAGGCCCTGTTTTTACTTTTTGTCAATAAATCCCAAAACAATAAAATGTCCAGTCCTGGAGAAAGGACTCTCATTATACCATCTCTATCCGGTCTTCAAGATTATGAAGCACACCGATCATCAATGCAAGATATTCCCTCAGATGCCGTGTCAGGAGAAAATTCTCAAGAACAAGACGCCTCGCCCTGGTGCCCATCTCTTCCAACTTATCCTGGCGGTGCAGCAGATAACGGATGCGCAGGGCGGCGCCCTCAGGGCTTCTTACCCTGAAACCGGTAAAGTGATCTACTACCTGAAGACGAATTCCACCCGTATCTCCTCCGATCACTGGTTTTCCTTTCCACATTGCCTCTGTGACAGTAAGTCCAAAGCCCTCCTTTATGGACTTTTGAAGCACAATATCAGAAGCCCGTTGCAAGGCATTAATAGTCCTGTGGGCATCAGGTGGAAGAAGCAGTACATGGACGTCCTCGTCGTCTTCCGCAGCCTTCCTGACCTCCTCAAGCACCTTTTCACCCTCAGGGTCATCAGTGGCTCCGCCACCTGCCAAAACCAGTTGCAAAGGCACCATCTTCCTGGCCTGTCTGTAAGCCTCTATTACACCCAATGGATCCTTAAATCGATCAAACCGGGAGACCTGCAAAATAAAGGGTAAATCCGGCTTCAGACCAAATTGGTCAAAGACTCCCCTGATCTCCTCTCCGGAAAGATCAATGTTTTTTTCGCTCAGGGGATCTATGCTGGGGGCGATCAGGTATTGGGGATGAGGCAGGAGTTGAGCAAACTGCGCCAGGGAAAAAATACTGGCATCATAGTCATGTATCCAGTTTTTTAAATACTTCCATACCGGACGATATGGACGGCTGCAGTCTATATGGCACCTCCATACCCACTTTCCACGCCTATTGGGGCAGAAGTTGAGAAATGGCGCTGGTTGCGGATCATGTATAATGACAAAGTCAGCCTCTTCAAGGACAGGCCGAAGTTTCTCGGCATTCTCCGCGTTAACGGTTTCATAGGCCTCCAGCATGGCCTCGGACAGTTCTATTGGAAAGCCCTGGATGGCATTGTGAAACCCCTTGGTACATTGATAAAAATCAGGGCTACCCTCCAATACTTCCCACTTCACATCAAGACCCAGGGCCTCCATCATCGGAACCAGTTTTCTGAGGATCTCAGCCACTCCTCCACCTTCCTTGGTGGAATTTACATGAACAACCTTCATGCCTTTGAGGAGAGCAGCCAACTGGCAAAGGTGATTTACTACGTCCCGGCCTGCAACTTCTGCATAGCGGTCAAGGAGTTCGTTCATGAGTTCCCTCCGCCGAAGTATTCCTCCAGCACCTTGGTGACCGTAAAACGCAGTTCTTTCAGAGAAGAAAAGAATGGATCAACAGCCCTGAGCTTAAGCCTGAGATCATTATATGTGTCACCCCACCCTGTCAACCAGGCGCTAAAGTCATCACTCCTGTCTTCCGTCCTCTTCCGGGCATCTATGAAGTGGTAAAATATGCTACCGATGGTCATTTCCGGCACTCCGGAAGGCAAATCTGACGGTATCTCCAGATAACGTCCGGTATCCAATACCACTATCTGGGAGCGGACAAAATGAAATTGCTCATCGGCCCTTGTCCAGGGCACAAATTCATTCTCGTACAGCCTGTCTTCTACCCGTTCCACCAACTCCTGCCTGACAGACTCAATATCTTCATAGTCAGTAGGGTCAATAACACTCAGCTTCTCTGCCAAGGCCTTTTCGTTAAGACGATGGTATACCCAAGCTGCAAAATCGTTACTATACTCAGGTTCATCGAACTGGGGTTCTAAAAAACGTCCCCAGAAGTGATGATATATGCTGCCCTCTGGAACTCTCAGCAGCCCTTCCTTAAATTCTCTCAAGTTTTGGGCCCTGTAACCAGTGGCCATGGATACAAGTGCGCAATCCCTTATGTTGAAGGGTTGAGTAAGCGGACTTTTGTCATCAGCTTGTTCAGCCATGCCAAGGGACCTCCTTTAGTCTTTCCTTAATATCAGAACAGCGCATAGTGCTACTATATCCACTTTCCCTTAAGCAGGCAAATAAAGAGACTATGCTGTTTCGAGAGAACCGTATCCAAAAACCTTGCTTGTCCATTGAAAATTTTCAGGTAAAAATTTCTTGACTTAAAGAACATCGAACTTATTTTTTTCCTGAGATCTATTTGACTGCATTTAAAGCAAAGGAGGAGTATACCATGTTTGAAATTACACCTTGGAGACCATTACGTGAGCTGAGCAATCTTAGAAGGGAGATGGAGGACCTTTGGGGGAATTTGGCCGGTGAAAGAGAATTTCTGCCTATGAAAGGGGAATGGATGCCTGCTTTGGATGTATCAGAGACCAAGGATTCCCTTATTGTAAAAGCCGAAATTCCGGGCATGGAACCCAAAGATGTTGACATATCTCTCTCTGGTGACCTTCTGACAATAAAGGGGGAAAAGAAACAAAAAACCGAGGAAAAAAAAGAAAACTTCCATCGCATTGAGACCCGCTACGGAGCCTTTTCCAGGACCATCAGAGTTCCTGTGTCAGTGGATTCCGACAAAATAGAAGCATCTTACGACAACGGGGTCTTAAAAATTGTCCTCCCCAAAAAGGAAGAGGTAAAGGCAAAACAGATCGAAATCAAGTAAGCGTTCACAGGGCACCGCATCTGCTTTGTTGCCGGGCACTTGAAGTACAGGGAGTACGTCTGCGTACCTGTACGCCTCGCATCTGCAGCACCCTGTGAATGCTCACAGTTCGGTGGGTTGCGGTAAAACAGAGGACGTTGTAATCCCGTGAACGGTTACGAATTTTTCTACCTGCGCGGTTACTTGTGAATTTTTCGTTTAGGAATATTGTATTTTGTGCATACATAATAGCACCGACATAACAAGGCGTCAAGTGGTTCTGCAGGCAAACGCAATTGTGGGTGATCAGGGGTTAGTGCCGGAAATATGCAAAATTGGAAACTAACAGGCATCATAGCCACGCTCGTCATTGTTCTTTCAATACCGCTGTACGTTCTGAAAGTAGAGTACCTCCGCAGTCCGGCCAAACCGGAACGTGTTGCAACCTTTGTTGGTCGTGAAAAATGTAAATCCTGCCATAAAAAGGAGTATGATAAATGGCTCAACTCCGATCATGACAAGGCAATGGATGTAGCAAACAAAGATACTGTGCTTGGTGATTTTAACAATGCAGTGTTTGAGGATGATGGAATTACTTCACGTTTTTATCGCAAGGACAAGCAGTTCTTTGTCAATACCCAGGGTCCTGACGGCAAAATGGGTGATTTTGAAATCGCATACACGTTTGGCGTAAAACCTCTTCAACAGTATCTGGTTCCATTTCCCGGCGGCCGCCTTCAATGTCTGAATATTGCCTGGGATGTAGAAAAAAAGAAATGGTACCGTCTCCCTCCTTACGATGTCAAAGGTCCGGATGACTGGCTGCACTGGACAAAAGCGGGACAGAACTGGAATATTATGTGTGCAGACTGCCATTCCACGCATCTCCAGAAAGGATATGACCCAAAAAGCGGAACCTATAAGACCACCTGGTCGGAGATAGATGTGAGTTGTGAGGCATGTCACGGCCCGGGGTCCCTGCACGTGGAGTGGGCTGATAAGCCGCCTATGGCGCGCACTGAGACAGATGGATATGAACTTGTGGTGCAGACCGGCGATATGGATTCTGAAAGACAGGTGCAATTGTGCGCCCGGTGTCATGCCCGCCGCAGCATGCTTGGCGACTACAGCCATTTTGAAGATGATATGATGGATAACCTGGTGCCTGAGTTGTTAAATGAACCCTTGTATTATCCGGACGGGCAGATACTTGAAGAAGACTATGTGTATGGATCATTCGTGCAAAGCAAGATGTACCATAACAATGTTCGCTGCAGTGATTGCCATGAGATTCACAGTGTGAAACCGGTAAAGGAGGGAAATGAGCTCTGCCTGCAGTGCCATCGGGCCGATACCTATGATACAAAGGACCATCATTTTCATAAGAAAAAAGGGGAAAAAGGAGAGCCGGTCAGAAGCAGCACCGGCGAGGTTCTGTCAGAGGTAGGTGAGGGAGCAGAGTGCGTTAGGTGCCACATGCCCGGTCGATACTATATGGGTATTGATTACCGGCCTGATCACAGCATACGGATTCCGCGACCCGACCTGAGCATTAAACTCGGGTTTACGGATTCCTGCAGCAGGTGCCACAAAGACAAACCGATCGAATGGTCATCAGATAATGCTACAAAATGGTACGGCCTTTCCCGTAAGCCGCATTATGGAACAGTGCTTGCCGCAGGCCGCAAAGGAACACCAAAAGCCGGGGCAGACCTTATCAAGCTGGCGGGTGACCAGTTATTCCCGGTCATTGTCCGGGCAACGGCCCTTTCTCTTCTGAGTTCATATCCCGGTGAGGAGAGCACACTTGCATTCAAACAGGCCCTTGGTGATGAGCAGGCGCTGATTCGTCATACCGCGGCCCGATATTTCAGTTATCCGGACCCCGGAGAGCTCGTAAAGTTGATGGCTCCTATGCTTTATGATCCTGTCAAGGCCGTGCGGACGCAAGCAGCCATGAATCTGACGGTGATACCCGCCGAACAGCTCAATACCGGGCAGAGAAAAGCCTTTCAGGCCGCGCTGCTGGAATATCAGAAGTCCATGGAATATTCAGCGGATTTTTCAGCCGGCAGGCACAGTCTCGGAAATATGTATTCGAATCTCGGGCAGCTTGAAAAGGCCGAAGAAAACTATAAAGCAGCTATTCAGATAGATGATGCCTTCTATCCTGCAAAAGTTAATCTTGCAATGCTGTATAATCACATGGGTAAAAATGACAAAGCAGAGTTGCTGCTTCGCGAGGTTGTGAAGGCACATCCCGAATTACATGAAACTGCATATTCCCTGGGCCTTTTACTGGCAGAAAAAAAAGGGTATGCAGAAGCGGCTGTATATCTGGAAGCGGCTGCAAAGGGTCTGCCGGATCACTCCCGCATACATTACAATCTGGGCTTACTGCTCCAGTACTTAGAAAGGCCTTCAGAGGCTGAGGTTGCTCTGCTCAGGGCCCTTGAAATCGAACCGGACAACATGGATTTCCTTTATGCTGCAGCAGATCATTACATCAAGCGAAAGAAATTCCGTGAAGCAAAGCAGATTGCACAGCAAATGATTAAGAAATACCCTGATGCCGCCATAGGTTATGATCTTTTAAGTTTCACAAACAGAAATCTGCAAAAACCCTCAGGGCCTTGATCATCGTTTCGGCCACTGTAAATACGCCTTATCAGAGACAGTTTCAATTTTGCGTCTTTTTGCGGCCCGGAACCCGCATCGAGGAGACTGACAGGACGGTGCGGGAGTTTAGCGCCTGGCTGCAGGATAAAAGGGGAATCCCTTACTGGAATACTTGACACAATCCGGGCAATGCGTAAATAATAAATCTTCAGTGTCGTTGTAACCAAGTGGGTGGCCGTATTCATAAGAATACGCGTAAGGTACTTGTGTGATTAAAGACTCTGTTATTCAGATAATCCGGTCCTGTTTCAGAGGCAGGTTCCTTTTCCTGCTCATCTCAATATTACTCCTACTTGTCCTCTCGCCCCTTCTTGAAGACTTTGTCGGCCTAAAGTTCCTCTTTAACATATTCATGACGGCAATCTTTATATCCGGGGTTTACGCTGTCAGCCATAAAAAAATCTACACCCTCATAACCGCGGTGTTTGCCACACCCATGCTTGCCTCAATGTGGTCAGTCTATTTTGTAAAAACCCATTACTTTTGGTTAGCGGGTCGAATTTGTGGCGTCCTGTGCATTGCTTTTATGGTAATTATCATATTATCCCACATAACAAGAGTGAAGAATGTAACTGAAGATGTCATTTTTGGCGCTATTGTCGCGTACTTACTAATGGCAATAATGTGGAGTTTTATATATTCGGTCGTGGAGGACCTTCACCCCGGATCTTTTGTCATACCAGAAGGCCCAGTCAAAGACAGCCGATTCCTTTTCACATATTTCAGTTTTGTCACTATTGCTACTCTGGGTTACGGCGATATTACACCTCTGACAGCGGCGGCGTGTTCCTTGTCCATCCTTGAGGCAATCATCGGTCAAATCTATCTAGTCGTCGTGGTTGCCTGGCTGGTCGGAATGTTTGTCTCTCAATCCATGGCCAGGAACTCAAGGTAAACGAGTTATTCACCACAATTCGAACCGCCATAACGGACGTTGTTCCGAATAAACCGGCCTTGAATACGATCACAGCCATTGTCCTTGTAGGGCTGGCTATAAATGCGTAAAAAGGGGATCATCAATCGGAGTCGATTATGTGATTGCTGAAGATATTGCCATTATAAGGAGAGAAGGCAAATGAGCAGACTTCTAATATCTCTATGTACGATACTGGTTATGGTATGCGGCCAAGGATGTGCTTTTCATAAATTGAAAAAAGATTTGAAGAATCTGGAGACTGTTTCAAAGATTTCCGGAACGATTATTTCTGAGTCGCCAAGGGGAAAACCGATTCTTGTTGCGCTTTATACAGAAGATAAGGAAATTTTGAGATATAACGTCAAATACAAGTCCGGACATTATGAATTTTTTGCCCTTCCCGGAACCTATTACATCGCCGCGTTTGAAGATGCTAATGAAGATTTAATTTTTCAGCATGACGAGTATGTCGGTGTGTATGGTGCTCCTACCCCGATCAAAGTCGCTGCCGGAAGCAACATCGACAATATCGATGTTACGCTGATTTCTCCGGAAAAGGCAAAAGTAGCGATGCCGAAGATCTACAAACGACCTGAAAAAACAAGGAAAATTGAACCAAAAGACGTACATTTCGGTGAAATTGTAAAATTAGATGATCCCAGGTTTTCAGATGAAAACGGAGCCTTGGGACTTTGGGAACCTTTTCGTTTTATTAATGAGATCGGAGCGGCGATCTTTTTCCTGGAGCCCTATGACCCGGAAAAGATCCCAATAATCTTTGTACATGGAGCCGGTGGACATCCGGGTCAATGGGCATACCTGATCGAACATATCGACAGGACCAGATTCCAGCCTTGGCTGGTTTACTATCCCTCTGGCCTCCGCCTAGGAATTCTTGGGAATTCTTTAGGACAGCGTATCTCCAACATGAAAGAAAAATATAAATTTGATAACATCGTCATTGTTGCTCACAGCATGGGAGGACTGGTATCCAGATCCGCAATCAATCGTCTCAGCCAGATGAAATATCCTGGCTCAATTGAACTGTTTGTATCTATTTCCACCCCATGGGGAGGACATTCAGCGGCAACGCAAGGAATAAAACGTGCTCCGGCCGTGGTCCCGGCCTGGTACGATATGGCCCCGGACAGCCCGTTTATAGCTTCCCTTCATGAGACACCTTTGCCGGAAGACACGGATTTCTATCTGCTCTTCAGTTACAAACGCCGTGCAGGTATGTCCAACCTTTTCAAAGGCGGAAACAACGATGGTGTTGTCACTCTGCGGAGTCAGTTAGTGTCGCCTGCACAGAAAGAGGCTATCAAAGTATACGGATTCAATGAGGACCATGTGTTGATCCTGAGCAGCAAAATGACCTCTGATACATTAAATGATTTTCTGAAAAAATGATCGAGAAATGAAAAAGGGGGAAATGGCTCGAAGAATCAGAATTCACGGATCAACGGTTCAGATTTTCGGTAAACCAGTAAATCTTTGAACCCTTACCGAAAATCAGACCTCTCCAAGTCGTTTATTGCTTCTGGCAAATTTGAGAAAATCTCCCATATTCTGCAAAAAACGTAGCCAACTATCAGGTGATCGCCAGAGCATGGTCGCATAACCTAAAAGGACTTTGGGGCGCATAAAATGGGTCTTGTAGAATTTCTGGAAAAGTTCCTCCATTTGCTCCTTGGTCATCCCTTTGGGAATGAACTGGAAATGCATGCAGTCCATCTTTTCCCAGTCTTCATCAAACTCTCCTAATTCATGGATGTTTTGATAAATGGGAGAGCCGGGGAATGGAGTAAACTTGGCCAGGTTAAAATCGTCAATGGGGAGGGAGAATACATAGTCCATGCTCTTCTTGATGCTG
>JAUXDR010000216.1 GCA_030618205.1 Deltaproteobacteria bacterium
ATGGGGGATGTTCTCAGCCTGATTGAGAAGGCCCAGGATACCATTGACCAGAAAAAGGCCCTGGAGCTTCAGGACAAGCTTAAAACGGACAGTTTCACTCTGGAGGACTTCAGAGACCAGCTTCGACAGATAAGGAAGATGGGAAGTCTTGAACAAATTATTTCCATGATTCCCGGTCTAAACAAGATGAAGCAGCTAAAGGGGTTGGCCCCTGACGAGAAAGAACTCATACGGGTGGAGGCTATTATTAACTCCATGACACCCCAGGAGCGCAGGAGTTACACTATCATCAATGCCAGCCGGAGAAAGAGGATAGCCAATGGTAGCGGCACTGCGGTCCAGGATGTAAATCGCCTTCTTAAAAATTATACAGCAATGAACAAAATGCTCAAAAAAATGAGGAAAACAAAATTTAAACAGTTCCCTAAAGGGCTTTTGCCCTTTTGAATTATTTTCGGAGGTAAATATGGCAATAAAGATTCGTTTGACCCGGCATGGACGCAAGAAGAAACCGTTTTATCGTGTGGTGGCGGCAAACTCCGAGGCTCCAAGAGATGGAAAATTTCTCGAAATCCTCGGCACCTACGATCCTCTAAAGGACCCGGCGGAATTCAAGGTTGACTCATCCAAGGTAGACAAATGGCTGAGTTTGGGCGCTAAGCCCTCAGATACAGTGAGGTCCTTGCTTAAAAAAGCCAGCCACCCACTGGAACCTGCTCAACAGTAAGTGAGCCGCCTGCAAAACCTTGAGTTTTGTAGGCGACTCAGCATAATAATACCGCCACATTAGGACATTGACTGCGGAGGCGAACGATGAAGGAGCTGGTTGAATACATAGCAAAGGCACTGGTAGATAATCCTGAGGCGGTGCAGGTAAACGAGGTCGAAGGAGAACAGACCTCGGTTCTAGAACTTAAGGTAGCCAAAGAAGACCTTGGAAAGGTGATAGGCCGGCAGGGCCGTACCGCCAGAGCAATGAGGACCATACTCAATGCTGCATCCACAAAATTGCGGAAGAGATCGGTCTTAGAAATACTTGAATAGTTGATGGGCACTGATACCTTCTTTTTTGCCCTTGGCAGGATTGTAAAGACCCATGGAATACGTGGTGAGGTGCAAGTGTATTCCTACTCGGATGTAGAGTATTTTTTAGACTACAAAGACCTTTTTGTTCAGGGCAAATACGGCGACAAAATGCCTCAAAGGGTGCTTAAGACCCGCGTCAAAAAAGGTCAAAGCGTGATCCTGGCACTTGAAGGTGTAGTTGACAGGACACAGGCAGGATCTTTTGTGGGTAAAGAGATCTTCCTGGATAGAGCCAAGTTGTCGCCACTGGCTGAGGGAGAGTATTACTGGCACGAGATTGAGGGACTTTCTGTGGTGAGTGCCGGAGGGGAAGAATTGGGAATTTTGTCTGATATCTTGACAACAGGTGCCCATGATGTCTATGTGGTTAAAGGTGACAGGGGAGAGATCCTTGTGCCTGCTGTTGAACAGATGGTGAAAAAGATCGACCTTAAAAAGGGCGTTATGGTGGTAGATCTTCCCCCTGGCCTTGTTGAGGCCAATGCTCTTTGACATAGTTACTATCTTTCCCCATTTTTTTGATTCATCCTTAAAGGATGGGGTAGTAAGGCGGGCCATTGAGGCAGATATCCTGAAGGTCAGGACAGTCAACCTCAGGGATTTTACTACAGACAGGCATCGGACCACTGATGACAGACCCTTTGGTGGTGGAGAGGGCATGGTGATGAAGCCCGAACCAATCTATAAGGCCCTCGATGTCCTAAAAAAGGAGCCGCCTGAGGCCAGGGTCATTTTGCTAAGCCCCAGAGGTAAGTTACTTGATCAGGCTCTGGCCGGGGAGCTTGCTCAGCTCCAGCGGCTTATCCTTATATGTGGCCGATACGAAGGAGTGGATGAGCGAATCCGAGAGCACTGCGTAGATATTGAGTTGTCTGTTGGAGATTATATTCTGTCCGGCGGCGAGATCGCCGCCCTTGTAGTGATAGAGGCCGTTAGCAGGCTTATACCGGGTGTACTGGGATGTGAATCATCAGCAGAGAAGGATTCTTTCAGTGACGGGCTCCTGGAATTTCCTCAATACACCCGACCCAGGGTCTTTAATGACTGGGAGGTCCCGGAGGTATTACTGTCCGGAGATCATGCAAAAATTGCAAAATGGAGAAGGGAGCAATCCCTTGGCCTTACTTATGAACAGAGGCAGGAACTCCTTCACAAGGCCCGATTGGATGAAAAGGACATTGAATACCTCAGGAGCCTGGGGTGGGAAGAAAGCTGATCTACCTTGCCCTGGTCCATTATCCGGTCCTGAATCGGCACGGTGAGTTAATAGCCTCGGCCATTACTAACCTGGATATCCATGATATGGCAAGGCTGGCCCGGACCTATGAGCTGTCGGCATATTACCTGGTTACTCCATTGTCTGATCAGCAGGTATTGGCAAGAAGCCTGATTGATCACTGGCTGGAAGGAGTCGGGGGGGATATCAATCCGGATAGACGGGAGGCCATGGGGCTTATAAGGATTGCAGGAGATATTGAAAAGGTCTGTCGCGAGATAACCCTTGAGACAGAAAAGCGCGTTCTTGTATATGCCACTACTGCCAAGAAATGGCCAAATTCTGTGGATTGGTCCGGTTTGCGAAAAAAAATAGAAGATCAAGGCCGTGACAGCATTTTGCTTCTCTTTGGCACTGCTTCCGGATTTGATAACAGTGTGCTTGAAAGTGTTGATG
>JAUXDR010000268.1 GCA_030618205.1 Deltaproteobacteria bacterium
TGCCGGTGTCAGTTCATCAGCGAAATAGATGTTCTTCCCCTGACAGTATGATGAAAATTCACTCAGATACCGCCGAAGCTCCTTCATGGAATTGTCTGAAAGGCTTCGATCCTGTTCGACTTTCAGGCAGCGTTGCACCAAAGTTGGAATATCAGGTGAGAGCAGGTCTTTGGAGGCAGGATCGTTGGAATCTTCACCCAAGGTTCAACCTCCTTCTTGCTTTTGTTCACATTCAGATATAATGTAACATATGCAGATTCAAAAAAACATATCAATTAAGATAGTTATAACCTAACTGCGCGAAACATACATTATCCGGTAAAAGAATGGATTCATGCTGCTCAGAATGCTTTTCGTGATGCCAACGACCAATACAATAATATTGTGGAAATTCTAAAGAGTAAGAGGCTTGATTGTCAAAGTGAGGACTACCGGGCCACTATCGTATCCCTGATTCCCAGCTTTCTTAAATTTAGGAAAGCCGGTGAAGAGTTAAGTCGGGCTATGGCCATGTTTCCTCACCGAATTTTGGTAGTATGGTCATAACAAGGAGAAACCATATGAAAGCCAAGGTCATTCGGACGGAGGTCAGCAAAGACGGTATTATTCATCTTGCGAACCACGATTTGCCCCCCGGTCGTGTGAACGTTATTATTTTGTATGACGATACAAAATCACCAGAACTCTCATTAGATGCAAAAGATTTACCGCTCGGCGGGTACCAGGCTGGCTGGATTGCGCCTGAAGATCTCAGACGCGAAGCAATATACGAAAAAGACTAATGAACAAGCGGGTATTTCTCGATACCAACATCCTCGTTTATTCCAAAGATGAGGCCTCCCCCTTTTTTGGCCATGTGTGTGAAGCTCTAAAAGGCTTGGTTCTCAACAAGGTTGACCTATGTATCAACCGGCAGGTACTGCGAGAGTATGCATGTGTTGTGACAAGACCTGCTCCAAGAGGGCTAAGCGCAGGAATAGAACGTGCTCTCAAAGAAATTTCTGAATTTGAAGCCGCCTATCGTGTCCTTGAGTATCCGGAAAATGTGTGGCAGCAGTGGAAGCGATTGGTAAGAACAAGCGGATTCACAGGATTGCGCCTTCATGATGCCTATATTGGCGCGGTTATGGTCGGACACGGCATCAAATACATCCTGACTTTGAATATAAAGGATTTCCAGGACCTTCAGGGAATTAAGCCGGTCAAACCCGAGTACTGGCAAAAGATAACATGACACCTACCTGGATTCTAATCATTGATGACCTTTATGGACGCAAACCCGAACCGTGACAGGGAGGATCTTTGCATCCGTCTTGGACTAAAGATAGATGTACCTCATGCGGCTATTTTAAAACCTACTCCATACAACTATCCATTCTGAAGAGGATAGTCGCCATGGTGAATACAGCAGTTGAAAAAGATATCCATGCGCAACTGACACGATTGCCGCTCGAACAACAGCGACAAGTACTTGAGTTTGCTCGTGTACTTGCAACAGCGAAGGTTCGTGGTGTGCCGGGTCAAAATTTATTGCATTTTGCGGGCACTATTGATCTTGAAGATCTCATGGATATAGAACGAGCTATCAAAGAGGGATGCGAAAAGGTAAATCCCGATGAATGGTAAATTTACACACTTCCCACCGACCAGGCGATTGTCCGGTAGCTGAAAAGCGATGTGTTCATAAGGAACTGTGGGCACTGAGTGCGCTGGATATGGATGGTAATTTCAAGCCTTTCATCTCTCCCCAATTTCAAGTTTCAAGCCGTGAACGGCTACGGCAAATCAAGGTTGACAACAACAGAATGAATCGTTATGGTTATGCAGATAATCTGAAATACGGAGAATCAGCATGTACGCCAAAACAATCCAGGTTCGGAAGCGCGGCACCATTACACTCCCGGTAATAATTCGGGAAAAATATCGTCTGGAGGAAGGTGACCCTATTACACTTTTAGATATGGGAGAGGGTGTTTTTCTCAGTCCGAAGCGTTCTTTGCTACCAAAACTCGCACAAGAAATCGAGCGCTTGAAGGAAAAACACGGCGTTTCAACAGAAGAACTGATTGCGGGT
>JAUXDR010000289.1 GCA_030618205.1 Deltaproteobacteria bacterium
TTGAGACCGCCTACAAAAAGGATCTCTGGAACAGGGTGAAACACAGGATACATAAACTCATAGAGGACCAGGCCAGGAGACAGATATTGATTACACACGGCCGATACCTTCGAAAGATAAAGCACTTTCTCGATAAAGACCTAAGTCATTTTTTCGAACGCATTTAGTGCCTGAACGGCAAAGCCCTTCAGGCACAATTTTGAATTCTAAATTCTAAATTTTGAATTTAAAAAGGAAAAAACCTTAGTGCCTTGCCTTTTAGAAAAATCTTGGGTTAATGTATCTTGAAAAAATTTAACAAATGGAGGCGTTATGTCCGGTCATTCAAAGTGGAGCACAATAAAACATAAAAAGGCAGCACAGGACGCCAAGCGTGGTAAAGCTTTTTCCAAGATCATAAAGGAAGTAACGGTAGCCGCCCGTATAGGTGGTGGAGACCTTGCAGCCAACCCAAGACTGAGGACTGCAATAGCGGCTGCAAAGGCCGAAAATATGCCCAAGGACAATATAGAGCGGGCAATAAAGAAGGGTACCGGCGAACTTGAGGGGGCAAATTACGAGGAAGTCACATATGAGGGTTACGGTCCGGGAGGAGTGGCAATACTGGTTGAGACTATTTCAGACAACCGCCAGCGCACCGTAGCGGATGTGCGGCATCTCTTTGCTAAGAGGGGCGGCAACCTTGGAGAGCCGGGAAGCGTGGCCTGGATATTCGAGAAAAAAGGACTCATACTGGTTGAGAAAGACAAGGCCGATGAAGAAACCCTTATGACTATAGCCCTTGAAGCAAATGCCGAAGATATACAAGAGCAGGAATCCGAATGGGAGGTATACACTGCCCCTGAATCCTTTGAAGACGTAAAGTCCGCCCTGGAGGCCAATAGCATTCCTGTACTGACCGCCGAAGTCACCAGGTTACCCGGCAACACGGTCAGTATTGAGGACGAAAAGCAGGCAAGCCAACTCCTGATACTTATGGAGGCACTGGAAGAAAACAGCGATGTCCAGAACGTTTACGCCAACTTTGATATTCCTGATGAAATCCTTGAAAAGGTCGGCTAGGGATGCCAAGGGAGATCATCCTGGGTATCGACCCCGGATCGCGGGCTACTGGTTATGGAATTGTGTCATGGGAGGATAACAGGCTCCATTTCGTCAATGCAGGTATCATCCGTCCGCGCACGGAACTCACCTTTGCAGAGCGGCTCGAAAGACTCTATTCAGGTTTAAAGGAAGTAATAGGCCGGCACAATCCAACAGTCTCAGCAGTGGAAGGCGTCTTTCATTCAGTTAACGCCAGGGCTGCTTTGCTACTTGGTCATGCCAGGGGGGCGGTAATTCTGGCGGCAGTCCATGGAGGTCTCCCTGTATTCGAGTACTCGCCCATGACGGTTAAACAGGCAGTGGTTGGCTACGGCAGGGCAGAAAAGACCCAGGTACAACACATGGTCAGGGTACTCCTCAACCTGTCCAAAAACCCCGCCCAGGACGCTGCAGATGCCCTGGCTGTGGCTATATGCCATGCCCACTCTTCGGGCAGCCGGCTAATACCCGATTCCGTGAAAAGGAAAGGCTGATGATCGGCTATATCAGGGGCGAGAAACAGGGTCAATGGGACCGGGGTGTTATAGTTGATGTGAATGGGGTCGGCTATGAAATTCAGATGCCCTCTTCATCCCTGGCCAAATTGCCTCCATCCGGCAATGAACTGACA
>JAUXDR010000288.1 GCA_030618205.1 Deltaproteobacteria bacterium
CACAAGTTCTTTGTGCTCCCTTCGCAAGGTCCGGAAATCTATGGTCAATTTGCTGTTTTTCTTCAATCACTGGGATTTGAAGAAAAAAACATTGACAGCCTGACCGACTCAGACCTGAACAAAGGTTCCTTGCTCATACTGGGAGACCCTGCTCCGAGGCTTGAACGACTGACAGGTGAAATGCCGGATCCGGACAGTGGAGTCATCATCACTATTAAAGAAAATCCCATAAACCCGGCAGGTGTGGTGGCCCTGGTAAAGGCCGGTTCTTCAAAAGAACTGGAGCTTATCTTGAGAAAACTTACTCACTACGGGCGCTACAGCACATTGAGGTTCAAGGACGGCAAACTGATGGAAAAACACACAGCAGGCACTCAGAATGGAATACGCCTGGCGCTGCAAACCGAAATTATGGGAATTGCTGCCAGTGATCTTTCTCCGGTGGACCGGATAATCAGCGACGTATCTGAAAAACGGGTAATCTATGTTGGAGAATTTCACGACAGGTTTAACCATCACATGGCCCAACTGAGGATCATCCAGGGGCTTGATAGACTGGATCGCCGCCTTGCCGTAGGAATGGAGATGTTCCAGCGCCCGTTTCAGGATGTACTTGACAAATATCTGGACGGTCAGATAGACGAAAAGACCTTCCTGAAAGAGAGCGAGTACCTTAAAAGATGGAGGTATGATTATCACCTCTACCGCCCGATCATAGAATACTGCAAGGAGCATGGTATTCCGATCCTGGCGCTCAACCTTCCGGCGGAAATTTCAAAAAAGGTGGCAAGAAAGGGCCTTGAGTCCCTGTCAGACGAAGAGTTGGAGCAGGTGCCGGTGGAGCTTGACTGGTCAAATACAGTCTATAAAATACGTTTGAGGCAAATTTTTGAAGAACACCCTGAAGGCGAAATCAAAAATTTTGACGACTTTTATCAGGCCCAGGTCCTTTGGGATGAAACAATGGCGCAGAGCGTCCACGATTACCTGAACAATAATCCGGACCGTCAGATGGTGGTGCTTGCAGGCAACGGGCATATTGCCTTTGGCGACGGTATCCCCTCAAGGACTTGCAGGCGCGGGAAATACGATCAGGCAATAATAATAGCTAACGCAACCTGTGATAGCATAGAACAGGACATGGCAGACTTCTTCCTGTTCCCTCCTATGATACAGCCGCCCTTTTCCGCCAAGCTGGGAGTGATTCTGAATGATGAGGACAATAAAGTGGTACTGAAGAAAGTCATGCATAACAGTATTGCACAGAAATCCGGCCTGAAGTCCGGGGATTTGTTGTTGAGTTTTGACGGAGAGCCTGTTAAGGACATTTCCGACCTCAAGCTCGCCCTGCTTTTTAAGAAGGAAGGGGACACCGCCAGGATTGAGGTCAAAAGAATTAAAAGGTTCGCACGCGACAAGGTCATTGAACTTACAGTAGGTCCCTTTAAACCTCTGAAAATGTCATTTCACCATGCCCGTAAAGTCAAAAAATAAACAGTAACCGTTCATGGTTCAACAAAATGCCAATCATCAAATGCCTCCGAATCCCTTCAAAAAAAGGGGATTAGAGGGAATTTTTTTGAGGAATATGAAAAATGAGGTCAGTAAAGGTAGCTATTAGCTCTAACGCCCTGGTCTGCTGTCTGAAGTTTATTGTTGCCCTGACGGGAGGCAGTGCATCTATGTTCGCAGAGGCCATACACTCTTTGGCTGACACCTCAAACCAGGCCTTGCTGTGGATAGGTAT
>JAUXDR010000182.1 GCA_030618205.1 Deltaproteobacteria bacterium
TCTCACTTAACGATTCTATGGCAGCTACCCAGCATAGTCTAAAATCTATCCTTGAGGCCATGTTATTGGTAGCAGACAGGCCTATTGGTCTGAAGAAATTCACTCAGCTTCTGCCTGAATATGACAGGGGTGCTATAATCACTACATTGAAAATCCTCCAGAGGGAGTACAATGACGAAAAACACGGTTTTGAACTCAAGGAGGTAGCAGGGGGATTTCGTCTTCAGACCCGCAGGAATTTGCGAAGCTGGGTGCTCAGGCTCAAGAGATCAATTCCGGTAAGACTCAGCAGGGCAGCCCTTGAGACGCTTGCCGTTGTGGCGTACAGACAGCCAACAACAAGGGCAGAGGTTGAAAGTATCAGAGGAGTGGACGCCAGCGGCACCCTGCGTTTCCTGCTCGACAGAAAGATCATCAGGATTGTCGGCAGAAAGGACCTTCCCGGTCGCCCGTTACTTTATGGCACGACCCGGCAGTTCCTGGAGGTATTTGAACTAAAGGATTTGTCAGACCTGCCATCCCTGGCAGAAATGGCCGAACTGGAACATCAGACAAACGGCCTTCCTCAAATCCCATTATTCAGACAGGTTAGAGATTGAGGAATTGAGGGATTGGAGGTATTTAATTCTTTTTAATTCCGTAGCCGTTGACGGCTGGAAACTTGAAATTGAAAATTGGAAATTTGGGTAATTGGAACAAAAAGGTTCAGAACACCGTAGGCTATCAGATAATACGATCATCTGAAACAGTACAAAAGCATAAAGGCCAAATTTCTAATTTCTAATTTCTAATTTCAACATTCCGTTTTATAAAAGGACCTGAAGAGATGTGCCAATCCACAATCTATCTTAAAAAAGGCGATACGGAAGAAGAGATATTACGTGATGCCATCCTGGTAGAACCCTGTTCAGGAGGGGTCAAAATACAGGGATTATTTGATGCCCCCAAGATCATTCCTGCCCGCATTGCCAGCATTGATCTATTAAAGAACAGGATCATATTGGAGCCTCAAGAATAGTTGGCTGATAGGAGATGAAATCCACGCTGTCCTCTTTTTCGGGCGGCGTATCCCCAGGTCTCAGCATCCCCTCCTTCCGCCGCTGCCCCATGGACCTGTTGGAATACCATGCGTATTATGCGCACCACCTGAAAGCCCTTTTCAGGGATATGCTGTGTTACCCTGGCTATGAATTCCTCTGCTGGAAGCAATTCAAAGTTCTTCTTGTTCTTGCCATGGGTCATGTCTGAACGATACAACACTTGCCCCGTGTCCTCTATGTAAGAATAGTGTTAATTTTTTGTTCACAATGCCGATAAAGAAAATAAGACAGGGTTTTGCGATCTTGACGAAACTATCCGCCCAGTTTGTCGTCATGTAATCCTGGATCAAGATATGAGGCCAAAATCATGAAAGACGAAAACAAGACAAAAAAACAGCTTATTGAAGAATTGGTGCAAGCTGGAGAAAAAATAGAGGAATATGCGCGCATGCTTGATGCGATACCTGATATAGTTTACAGAATGGACGCTGACGGGCATTTTCTCTATGTAAATCGGTCTGTTAGAAACATAGGCTATGAACCTGAAGAATTGATAGGGAAACATTTTAGGACCATAATTCATCCGGATGATGTGGTTTCTGTGAGTCGTAAGACCGTTTTAGAGAAATACAGGGGAAGGGTAACAGGAGATAAGAATGCACCAAAACTTTTTGATGAAAGAAGAACCGGAAATAGAGCAACAAAAAACCTCGCGGTTCGTCTGATAGCAAAAAACGGGCATAGACCGCAAGATTCTTGGATCGGCAGAGATTCAAAAAAAATTTATGCAGAGGTGATGGCAAGCGGACAATACGATACTGAGACAGCCAGAAAAGAAAAAACCTTACTTGGAACTGTAGGAACAATCCGGGATATGGAAAGCTCGCAGCAAGCTCATCAGATGATGCCTTTTGAATATGGTGAAATAATCTATGGGGAAATATGTTCATCTGGCCAACATGACATTGACTTAGACAGGGCTGACAAAAAGCATCGGGGAACAGTGGGAATAATAAGAGATATCACGGAACGTAAATGCTTCGAAGAACAAAAAGAAAGAGTGTACCACGCCCGGAAAATGGAAGCTATCGGGCAACTTGCAGGCGGAATTGCCCATGACTTCAACAATCTGCTGATGGGAGTCCAGGGAAATGTAGGGTTAATGCTGCTAAAAGAGGATTTACCGCATACTGGTTACGAACGGCTAAAGAGTATCGAAAGGTTGGTTGAAAGCGGAGCCAAACTCACCTCCCAGCTTCTCGGCTATGCCAGGAAAGGCAAATATGAGGTAACACAGATCGATCTAAATCAGTTAGTGGAGGAAGTCTCTGATACGTTTGGCAGGACTAGAAAAGAGATTACCATTCACCGAGAGCTGGCCGGTGACTTGTATGGAATAGAGGCAGACTCCACCCAGATAGAACAGGTCCTTTTGAATCTCTTTGTTAATGCTGCAGACGCCATGCCTAGCGGCGGGGATCTTATGCTGCAGACCATGAATACGAGCCACAAGGATATGAAGAGCAAGGTGTATCGTCCGAAGGCAGGCAACTATGTGCTGTTAACAGTGACCGACACAGGGACGGGCATGGACAAAAGGACTATGGAAAAAATTTTTCATCCTTTCTTTACCACAAAAGACATGGGTAGGGGAACTGGTCTTGGGTTGGCTTCAGTTTACGGGATCATAAAGGGCCACGGCGCATATATTGACGTCAAATCCGAAAAAGGGCACGGGGCTACCTTTAGCATTTATCTGCCTGCATCAGAAAAGAAGGTCCAGAAAGCTGTCAAAACTGCTGGTCGACTCATCAAGGGCACAGGAACGGTCCTTTTTGTGGACGATGAAGAGGTGGTCATGGAAGTTGGCCGGGAGTTACTGGAAGCCCTGGGTTACCGGGTACTAACAGGCGAAGACGGAAAAGAGGCCATCGAAATTTACAAGAAAAATCAGGATGACATTGACTGTGTCGTCTTGGACATGATTATGCCCACTATGGGCGGTGGAGAAGCCTATGACCGCATGAAGGAAATCAACCCAGACATCAAGGTGTTGCTTTCAAGTGGTTACAGTATTGATGGTGAGGCGACTGAGATATTGAAACGAGGCTGTAATGGTTTTATCCAGAAGCCATTCA